>NZ_BAAHYY010000025.1:0-32631 GCF_054657315.1 Marinitoga arctica
ATAGCGAAAGTGATATATCTACATTTAAATTTGTTAAACCAGGTACTTTGAAATGGAAGTTTAAGACGGAAAACGGTATCTATTCCTCGCCTGCTATTGGTAATGATGGCACGATTTATGTTGGATAATGGGATAATTATTTATACGCAATTTTATACTACACGCAAAGGATTAGCGGATTCACCATGGCTAAAGTTTCTGCATGATAATTAAAATACAAGACAATTATAAAAAATATTTTTAATATATACAATTCTCAAAATGATTTTTTTATTATATCATAAATAAAAGCAAGGCTTTTGCCTCGCTTTTATTTTATTAAATATTTAATTACATTAATAGCAAGTTGTGCATCATCTCCCCATTGCCATCCATTATGTAGTAAATCACCTGTATCTCCAGTACCATCATCAAATGGAGAGCTATCACCAATTGCAACTACTTTTCCTTTTCCATATGTAGTTACAACCATATATGGTTTATTCTCTGAATTTGCAATTAAAACTTTTACATTTTCATTTAATATTTTTATAGATGATCCATTCCAAACACCTATTTTTTGTATTTTAGACGTTATTTCATGATTATATACATGAGCTAATGGTGCTTCTTCCAAATCATCTCCTGCAAATTTAAATCCAAAGTTCTCAACAAATGTGTTAAAAATTTTAGGTGAATCCCAACCATTTCCGTTTCTATCTGAATTTCCATGATCTGCAATAATAAATAGTGAACCACCATTTTTTACAAATTTCAAAATTGCTGAAATTTCAAAATCCTTAAAAGGTTTATTAGGTTCTGGTATTATTAAAATTTTATACATATTTAATATATCTTCATGAATGTCTTCTTTTATTTCTTCAACCTTTAAACCAAGATTTTTTACTGCGTCAGCAAAATCAGAATATCCCCCATTAATTACCCAATCTGCATTACCTGCAGTTTGACCATGATTATTATCAAATAATACCCTATTTTTATAATTATCTTTTTCAATATTCATTGGTAAAATAATCATCCCTGTTTTATTTCCACTTTTATCAGAAATAGACCTTAAAACAAGTTTAAAATTATCAGGTATATTTTCTATTTCAATTTTTATCATAGTATTATCTCTTAAAGTTTCAATATTTTTTATATTTGCCTTTAAAATTCTAACGGATTTATTTTTTAATATACTTTTTGGGTTTATTGGTTCATTAAATTCCACCAAAATATAATTATCTCTAATCGCATATGTTTTTACTTTAGGCGGAAAAATATCATCTACATGTATATCTTTGATATCTCGTGGCCATAATTCATGTATTGACATATATTGCCCCAATACACCTACAACTTCCATATTTATTCCCACTTTAAATAATGCTGAGTTTATACCTGTATTTTCTCTTATGAACACCATACCTTTTCCGCTTCCATCATCTATATATATTTTTCTAATATCATATTTATCAATTTCTACTATTTTACCTTTTGTTTTTAAAAATAATCCTTCATATTTTTCATTATTAATTTCTGAAGTTTTTATTTCAATTGGTGTTGGCAAAGGATTATTTCTAGAAAGAATTTTATAATAATGAGATGAATTATCACTTTCTAAAACCAACTCCGTGTTATTTCTATGTGTCCATATATAACCTTTTGCTTCAATTAAATCTCCTCTTTTTACATCATTAAATTGTCCTCCACGATAATATAAATTAATTCCACCAGTTTGATCTTGAACAAAAATTATATTTACATCAAAAGGACCCGGTTCTACCGTTACTATTCCTCTAATTACCACTGTTTGTAAATCTTTTAATTGTCTTGCTTGAGAAATATTCATAACATTTGAGAATGAATAAATAGTTAATACTAATAGAAACATAGCTATAAGTAATTTTTTCATCATCATCCCTCCAGTATATTATTTTAACATAACATTATATCACAATAAAACTTATTTTAAATCATATTATCTCAAAATCTTATTATATTTTTAAGTTGTTTTTGATATAATTATATAGAATATTATAATAAAGGAGTAATTTCATGGATATGCTTAAAAGAAAATTTATAATTGTTTTTTTTATTTTACTTGCTATTATTTCATTATTAAAAGTGTCTTATCCATTTATACAAACCAAAGATAAAAATATGATTTTTAATAGTGTATCTGCTATTAAAAATTCTGTTGTTAATAGTGAATATACTTTTGTTGTATTAGGAGACAATAAGAATTCTATTTCTACTTTTAATAAAATTATTTATAACATTAATAATGATAATTCAGTTAGATTTGTAATTAATACTGGAGATATGGTTTTTGATGGTAATCCATTAAAATATGATTTTTTCTTAAAGCAAGTAAAAAAACTAAAAAAGCCTATGCTTTCTGTTGTTGGAAATCACGATGTTGCAGATGGTGGAGTGAGTAGATATTTAAATATTTTTGGTCCATTATATTATTCATTTCACTTGAAAAATTCATACTTTATTATGCTTGATAATTCTAACGAAGAGGAATTGGATCCATGGCAAATGGAGTGGTTAAAAAATGAATTAGAAAAATCTAAAAATTATAAATATACTTTTATTTTTATGCATGTTCCAATTTATGATCCACGTAAACCTATCGAACAACAACCAGGACATTCTCTAAAAAACTTAAAAAATGCTCAAGAATTATTTAATCTATTGAAAAATTATAATATAACTCAAATATTTTTTGGCCATATCCACGGATATTATACGGGAAAATGGGATAATATACCTTATACTGTAACAGGCGGTGCTGGAGCTGAACTTGTTGGAAAAAATCCAGATCATGATTTTTATCATTATGTGAAAGTTCATGTAAAGGATGATTCTGTATCATATGAATTAATAAAACTAAACTCTCCAGATTTTAATTTTGTAGATAGAGTTGGTGCTTTCCTATGGATATATTTGTATTCTACTATTGTTATTAATTTTTGGACTATATTACTTTTAATTTCAACTATTGTTCTTATTATATACTATTTAAAAAGATTTGGTATAACTCATTTTTCAGTTTTAAAAAGATTTTTTAAATATAAATAATTTTTTATCAAATAGTTCTTATTGGAGGTGTATTATTTGAAAGATTTTATCCTTGGATTAATCATGGGAATAGCTAATTTATTACCCGGAATTAGCGGTGGAACTATTGCAGCTATTTCAGGAAGATACGAGATTATTTTAAAGGCAGCATCTGATTTTATATCTCTTAAATGGAAAAAAGAAAGTTTACATGTAATTATTTTTCTAATTCTTGGAATGGGGACCTCTATAATTTTATTCTCAAAATTATTGTCATTTGTTTTTGAAAGATACCCTGAATATTCATATGGTATTTTTACAGGTTTGATTATTGGTGGTTTAATCTATTTATTAAGTCAAATAAATTTCAAAAAAGGAACCAATTCTTCTATTATAGTAATTTCATTTACAGTTACATTTTTTTTATTAAAGTTTGCAGAAAGTTATGAAAATTCAAGTCAAAATATATCTTTTTGGTATTTAATTTTAGGTGGTATTATCGGAGCGACTACAATGGTTTTACCTGGTATAAGCGGATCATCTATGCTTTTAATTCTAGGAATATATAAACCTGTTATTGATGCTATATCTAATGTGAATTTTAAAATTCTTATTCCTGTTGCTATTGGAGTTCTGTTAGGACTAATTCTAATAATAAAATTATTGGAAAAATTAATAGAACGATTCCATGAACAGGTTATATCTTTTTTAATAGGATTAACAATAGCTGGAACTATAATTATTTTCCCTATAACTTCTAAGTGGTTAACTTATATTTTCTTTATTATAGGTATAATAATTTCAAGATATCTTGAAAAAATTTTAAAAGAATAATTTTTTAGAAAGAGGTGTGGGTATGCAGGAAATTATATTAGGAATTATTCAAGGTTTAACAGAATTTTTACCTGTTTCAAGTTCAGGACATTTAGCTTTATTTTCAAAAATTATAAGTTTTAATCCAAATGTTTCTTTTTTTGCCTTTTTACATTTGATGACATTTTTTGCTGTATTATTATTTGTTTATAAAGAGGTATGGTTTATAATAAAGGGAATATTTACAGGTAAAAAAGATTCTTGGACTTTAGCTTTAAAAATTATTGTTTCATCCATTCCAGCTGCTTTTATCGGAATTTTATTCGAAGAACAGATTTCAAATGCTTTTTCTTCTTTAAAATTAGTTGGAATATTTTTCTTATTTACATCAATTGCTATGATATTATCAGATAGATTCAATGGGAAAAAAGAATTAATGGATATATCTTATACTGATGCAATAATTATTGGCTTGTTTCAAGCTGCTGCAATTTTCCCTGGAATTTCAAGAAGTGGATTCACATTGTTTGGTGCTTTACTTTTAAATACTAAAAAAGAAGCAGCATTAAAATACTCTTTTTTAATGAGTTTACCAGTAACTTTTGGTGCAGGTTTGTTGGAAATTCATAATGTTGTATTCACATCTCCTGTAATTTATTCTGGAATTGCAACCTTTATTTTTGGTGTTATAGGACTTTATATTTTGAAAAAAACTGTTATTAACGGAAAATTAAAATATTTTGGATACTATACTATAATTGCTTCTATTTTAAGTTTTATTGCATAATGGTGGGATATTATGAAAATATTATTAACGGGAAAAATGGGGGTTGGAAAATCTACAATTTTAAATAAAGCTATAAAAAAATATAATATACAATATGGAATTTTCACGAAAAAAATTGGTGAAAATGTTTATGCATGGTTATTGAATTCTAATACTAAGTACATTATTGGAAAAAAATCTGATTATGGAATGCAAATAAATGAAATCGGATTTAAAAAAATTGTCAATGAACTAAAAAATATTAGATTTCCAGATTTTTTTATTATTGACGAAATAGGTTATTTAGAAGAGAAATATCCAGCTTTTTTAAATGAAATAAAAAGATTAATAGAAGAATCTAAAAATTTTGTAGGTATTATAAGATTATTTTTTCAAGAAAGGTATTATTTTTTAAATGATTTACCAATTATAGAAGTTACAGAGGAAAATAGAAATAATATAATCTTATAAAATAAAAGCTCCAGATTTCTCTGGAGCTTTTATGAAACCATATATCTATATGGAATCGGGGGATGGGGATTTCAAAATTATTATATCTTAGATATATTAATTCAAGGTTACAACTAAAATGTTTTTTTGTACTTTAAGTTAAATTTACCCATCAAAAAAACCTCTCTCAAACACGAGAGAGGTTTTTTACTATTTATTTTTTAAGGCTTTTAATACTTTTTCTGGAGTTATTGGCAAGTCTTTTATTCTTATACCTACTGCATTATATATTGCGTTTGCAATGGCAGCGGGTGGCGTATCAATTCCTATTTCCCCAACACTTTTTGCACCAAATGGACCTGTTGGCTCATAACTATCTACTAATTCAACATCAAGATTTTTAATATCAACCCTCGAAGGTATTTTATAATTCATTAAATTATTCGTTAATAGCTTTCCATTTTTATCATATTTTACTTCTTCATACATCGCCATACCAATTCCTTGTGCAAGTCCGCCTTCAACTTGTACTTTTGCAAGATTAGGATTAATAGGTGTTCCACAATCAACAACAGCAACATAATTTAACAAATCGACTTTACCTGTTTCTGTATCAACTTCTACCTCAGCATATCCGGCCATAAATGGTGGTGGTGACTCCTCTCCAACATATGAACCTGTTGTACTCAATTGCTTTTGATTTTCATTGTAATATAAAATTTCTGCTAATTTTTGTAAAGATATTTTATTATTTTTTGTTTTTATTTCCTTTCCATCAAATTCTATTTCTTCTACTGAAACTTCAAAATATTCTGCTCCAGCTTTAATTATTTCATCTTTCATCTTTTCTGCTGCTATTCTTACAGCATTTCCAGATACATATGTTGTACTTGATGCATATGCTCCAACATCAAATGGTGTAACATCCGTATCTGAAGAATATGGAATTATACTTTCTGTTGGAACATTTAATACTTCAGCAGCTATTTGAGATAAAATGGTGTCGCTACCTGTTCCAATATCAGTAGCTCCTATTAATAAATTAAATGATCCATCTTCATTTAATTTTAATGTTGCAGCCCCCATGTCTATCTTTGCAATACCAGAACCCTGCATTGCAATAGCCATTCCAACACCTCTAACTTTATTTCCTTCTTTTTTGGCATTAAATTTATTTTCCCAATCAATCTTTTTTGCACCTTTTTCCACACATTCATCTAATTTACAACTTCTTACTATCATATCAACACCTTCTCTACCTTCACCCATTATTTTGAAGATAGGAGATGTTTCATTTTCCCTTATCATATTAATTTCTCTTAATTTTACTGGATCTATATTAAGCTTATATGCTAGCATATCCATAGCTGATTCTATAGCAAAATTAGCTTGAATTGCACCATAACCCCTATATGCTCCAGCTGATGGATGATTAGTATATACTACATCGCCTCCAAATCTAACAGCATTTACTTTATTATACATAGGTAACACTTTAGATCCTGCTACCATAAATGTTGTTAATGCATGTTCACCATATGCACCTGTATCAGAAAGACCTCTAACATCTATAACATTTATTTTTCCATCTTTATTTGCTCCTATAGTAACATCAAATCTCATTGGATGTCTTGTATATGTTGATTCAAAAACCTCTTTTCTTGTATAATAAATTTTTGCAGGTTTTCCTGTTTTTAATGTTACTAAAGCAACATAAGGTTCTCCATGGATACCTTGTTTCCCACCGAATCCACCACCAACACGTGGTTTAATTACTCTAATTTTCTTTATTGGAATATCTAAGGCATGAGCTAATATTCTTCTTACATGAAATGGAACTTGTGTAGAACTAACAATAACAAGTCTACCTTGCATATCCATATATGAGTAAGCAGCATGTGGTTCCATCATAACATGTGCCTGAGCCTGTGTATAAAATCTTTCTTTTACTACTACATCTGAATTTTCTATTTCCTTCTCAACATCACCTATACTCATTTCATATGTTGCTGCTATATTATTTTTTGGATCAGAACTTACAAAACTTTCACTTTTATAATCCTTTTCTGGATGTATAACCGATTTTGATCCTTTACTCTTTTCAAAATCAAGAACAGGTTCTAATACTTCATATTCTATATCTAAAAGTTTTAATGCTTTTTCAGCTGTAATTTCATCTCTTGCAGCAACAACTGCAACTTCATCTCCTATATATCTTACATACTCATCTAAAATATATTTGTCATATGGTGATGGTTCAGGATATCCTTGTCCAGCCCTTGTAAATCTATTTTTAGGAACATCCTTATATGTTAATATACATTCTACACCTTCTAACTTTTCTACTTTAGAAGTATCTATACTTTTTATTCTTGCAAAAGCATGGGGACTTCTTAAAATTTTTACCACTAAAGAATTTTTTGGCGCTAAATCATCAGTATATACCGGTTTCCCACTAACTAATCCATAACCATCAACTTTTTTAATAGGTCTTTTTACTTCTTTCATGCTTTCACCTCAAAATACTTTTTTATTGCTCTCATTTGAGGAACATAACCTGTGCACCTACATAAGTTCCCAACTAAATATTTTTTCATATCTTCTTCACTTGGATTTTTTAATTCTTTTTTCATAGCATAAACGTTAAGAATTAAACCTGGACTACAAAATCCACATTGATCTGCACCTTCTTCAAGCAAAGCATTTGATATCTCTTTGAATTCTGGATCATTTTCTAATCCTTCTATTGTTGTGATTTCATGACCATCTGCTGATGCAGCTAATACCGAACAAGATAATACTGGTTTTCCATCCATTAAAACTGTACAAACTCCACATGTTCCTGTGTCACAACCTTTTTTAACACCCATATAATCTAACCTTCTTAATACATCTAATAAAAATTCAGAAGGATTTATATCTACTTCTTTTTTTACTTTATTTATTATTAAATTTATTTTCATTTTAAAACCTCCTCTAATCCTCTTATTACAAGAACAGGTGCAATCATTTCTCTATATTCTTTAGATCCCTTAATATTTGTACCAAAGGATGTTTCATTTGCTGCAATTTTTGCTGCTTCTTCTATATTATTATTTTCTTTTAAATATTCCATTGCTTTCTTAGATAAAGTAGCAACTGCTGGCCTTGCACCAATAGCTATTCTAAAATCTTTATTTTCATCAACAGAAACAGCTACATTTAATATTGAAAAATCATAAAAAGAATTCCTCATATACTGAAAAGAAAGTTTTCTATTTTCTTTTTTTATTATTAATTCAACTATAATGTCTTTTCTTATTTTTTCCTCTAAAAATACTTCTAATGGCATTCTTCCATTTTTATATAAAACTATATCTGTGTTTAAAGCTAATAATACAGTAATTAAGTCAGAAAATCCTAATCTAGGAAAAATTGTTCCTCCAATAGTCGCTATATTTCTTAACTGAACAGACCATATTGATTGTAATGCTTTATGAAGCTCACCATTGAAGCCATTTTTTATTATTTCACTTCTTTCCATTTCACCTAATGTTGTTGCTCCTCCTATTTTTATTTCATTATTTTCAATCTTTACATAGTTCAAACCAGTATCTTGTAAATCAATTGCAAGGCCTATTTTTCTTGAAGATAACCTCATAAATGCACCACTACCTATTATTTCTGCTCCTTCTGTATTTTTCAGTTTTTCATATGCCTCATCTACGCTTTTTGGTCTATAATATTCTTTAATCTCAATCACACCTATCACCCTTCCCTGCTAAAATTATAATAAGCTTTAATTAATAAATTCTTTACCATCTTTTTCCTATATTCTGCACTAGCCCTTACATCTGTTATTGGATTAATGTTTTGCATATATTTTTCCCCAAACTCTTCAAATGTTTTTTTAGAAAACTCTTTACCTATCATTTCTTTTTCTAATTCTTTAAATCTAATAACAGTAGGACCAACTGAACCATACGCTATTTTTATATCTTCAATAATATCTCCTACACGTTTTAATAATACTCCTATGCTTATAATAGAAATATTCATAGCATTTCTCTTTCCTACTTTTTCATAATAATATTTATATTCACTTCTATCTCTTAATTCAATAGAGCTTATAATCTCCTCTGGTTTTAAAGCCACTTTCCCTGGTCCAGTTATCAGTTTAGAAATTTTTATCTTTTTATTTGATGGTTTTATCTCAGCATATCCTCTAAATAAATAAGTGGCAAGCAAAAAATCCCCTGCTGGTGATGCGTTACCAATATTTCCTATTGGCGTAGCTCTATTTCTAATTTGCGGCGATCCAATTTGGTTTATTATATCAACAATCATTGGATATCTATTTTTAAATTCCTTATTATTTAACAAATCAGCATATGTGGTGTTTAAAGGTATTTTTACCTTTCCATCTTTAAATGATATATTTTCTTTTTTTATTCCTTTTGTGTCAATAATAACCTTTGGATTTATTACTTTTGCTCTCATTTTAACCATTAAATCCGTTCCACCTGACAACAGTTTTGCATCATATTTTGATTTTAACTCATTTATTTCTTCGATAGTCTGAGGTTTATAATATTTAAATTTCATTATTCTCACCTCGTTTTTCTGCTGCTAATTTCACTGCTTCAATTATTTTTGTATAACCTGTACATCTACATAAATTTCCTTCTAATCCTTCTTTTATATCTTCATCTGTTGGATTTGGATTATTATCTAAAAGAACTTTTGTTGACATAATAAATCCTGGAGTACAAAATCCGCATTGAATAGCTCCTTTTTCTATGTAAGCCTCCTGAATAACAGTATCTCCTTTTTCATTTAATCCTTCTAAAGTCCAAACTTCCTGACCATCAAGTTCAACAGCTAAAACCATACATGAGTTAACATTTTTCCCATTTAATATAATAGTACAAGCTCCACACTCCCCTTCACCACATCCTTCCTTTACAGAAGTCATTCGCATATCATCTCTTAAGAAATCTAAGGCTCTTTTATACTCTAAAACATCATATTCGACATCTTTACCATTTAATTTAAATTTTATTTTCATATTCTTCAATCACCTCTCTTACTGCATTTATTTCAGGTTTAACCTTTTTTAGATTAACAAATTTTTCTATTGCTTTTACATCTTTTAAACCATTGCCTGTAATTACAATAGCTACTTTTGCTTCTTTTCCAAGTTTTTTAGATATCTTTTTTAATCCAGCATAGGATGTTGCTCCTGCTGGTTCGCCAAATATTCCTGTTTTTAATGATAATTCATATATTGCGTTTAATATTTCTTCATCCGATACACTTACAAAATATCCTCCACTTGCTTTTACATATTTACATGCCTTTATAACATCTCTTGGTTTTCCAACACTTATACTATCAGCAATCGTATTTGTTTCTATATCATCTGGTAGAAATGGCTCTCCTTTATCAAATACCCTTTTTACAGCGGCTGCTCCTTCTGCTTGAACCCCTATGATTTTAGGTATTTTATCTATTAACCCCAATTTATAAAAATCATAAAAACCTTTATAAAAAGAACTAATTACTGTACCATCCCCAACACTAACTAAGATGTAATCTGGGATGTCCCAATTATTCTGAACTGCTATTTCAAGCGCTCCAGTCTTTTTACCTTCTAATAAATATGGATTTATTGCAGAGTTTCTACAATACCATCCTTTTTCTTCTCCTATTTTCATTGAGATATCAAAAGCTTCATCATAAGTACCATCTATAGGTATTACATTAGCACCATATATAAACAATTGTGATATTTTAGCTATTGGAGCAGACGCAGGAAGAAATATAAATGTTTTTAGTTTTGTAGGAGCACTTAACCCAGCTAAAGAACTAGCAGCATTCCCCGTTGATGCACAATAGATTGTTTCATAACCTTTTTCATATGCTTTAGTAATAGCTATAGCTGACGCTCTATCTTTGTAGGATGCTGTTGGATTCGTTCCATCATATTTTATAATTAATTGTTTTAATCCCAACTCTTCTGATAATTTTGGAAAATTATATAATGGTGTCCCCCCAATATTTAATGGTGACCTATAACTATTTTTTGTTATTGGTAAAATTTTCTCAAATTGCCATATTTTTTCATATTTTGAAAATTCTTCCCTATTTATCCTTATGTTATCATAATCATATATAACTTCTAAAGTTCCTAATCTATCTCCACAAATAGGACAAGTATATTCAATATCATCTGGTTCATAGATTTTTCCACAACTTATACACTTTAATTTATACTTTTTCATAAGATCCTCCTTATTTTTTATTTTTTTCATCTTTATTAAATTTTACATTATTTTATACTTAAATTAAACTCTATTTAAATCTACTATATAACAAATATCCGCTATAATATTTGATTATTTCCACTTAACAGCTTTTTTTGGAATGTTGTATATTAAAATAAAAATGAGGCCATTAAGCCTCATTTCAAATCAATAAATATTTATTTTTTTTAGAATTAGTTTCGTGCTACATAGTGAGTATGCAGATAATGATGTGCAACTTCACTATTTGGTTCTCCAAGGAATTCCTTATACAATTCTTTAACTGCTGGATTTTCATGTGATTTTCTTAATTTTGCTTCATAATCTATTTCATAAATAGATTCCATACGTTTTAATAATACTTCTTCATTAGTTGGTATTGGTTGTCCTCCACCACCAATACATCCACCAGGACAAGCCATAAATTCAATAAAATGATATTGCAACTCACCATTTCTCATCTTTTCAAGAACTTTCCTTGCTGCACCTAGCGTATTTACAACAGCAACTTTTATTATTTTTCCATTTATTTCAACAGATGCTTCTTTTACCATTTTTAAACCTCTAACAGAGGTAAAATCTAACTTTTCTAATTCTCTTCCTGTTAATATCTCATACGCAGTTCTTAGTGCGGCCTCCATAACTCCACCTGATGCTCCAAATATTGCCCCTGCTCCTGTTGATATTCCAAATGGATTATCATATTCTTCTTCCGGTAAATTAGTAAAGTCAATTCCTGATTCTTTTATCATTTTTGCTAATTCCCTTGTTGTTAGTACATAATCTACATCTCCAGCAAGTTCTGGCCTATGCATTTCATATTTTTTGGCGGTACATGGCATTATTGAAACTACTACTAGCTTTTCTTTAGGAATTCCTAACTTCTTAGCATAATAGTGTTTTGCAACTGCTCCAAACATTTGTTGAGGAGATTTAGCAGATGATAAATGAGGTAAAAATTCTGGATAATTGTGTTCGATAAACTTTATCCATCCCGGACTACACGATGTGAATAATGGTAATTTTCCCCCTTCTTTAAATCTATGTATAAATTCTGTTCCTTCTTCTACTATTGTTAAATCGGCAGTAAAATTAGTATCAAAAACTTTATCAAATCCTAATAACCTTAATGCCGAAACCATCTTACGTGTTGAAATAGTCCCGGGTTCTAAACCAAATGGTTCTCCTATAGCTACCCTAACAGCTGGTGCTGTTTGAACAATTACTACCTTCTCTGGATCATTTATAGCTTTCCATACTCCCTCAATATGATACACTTCATGCAAAGCACCTGTAGGACAATTCATCACACATTGGCCACAATTTGTGCAATCAACATTACCCATACCCTGATTCAAAAATGTTGTCACTATAGTATTTGGACCTCTATTTGCAAAAGTAAATATATTAACTCCTTGAATATTTGAACACGCTCTTATACACCTTCCGCATACTATGCATTTTGTTGGTTCTCTGACAATTGAATAACTAGAAAAATCTGATGGTAATTTTTTTTCAACAGGCGGAATATTTATTTTTGTTACACCTATTTCTTCCGCTATTGTTCTTAACTCACAAGATGTTGCTCTTGGACATGTTAAACAATTTAATTCACAACTAATACCATGAGAAGCAACTATTAATTGCATTATTGTTTTTCTGACTTTTCTAACTTTTTCAGTATGGGTCTTAATATTCATACCCTCACTAATTTTCACAGCACAAGACGGAACTAATGTTCTTGATCCTTCTATTTCTACAACACATAATCTACAACCCCCATAAGGATCCATTCCTTTAATATAACATAATGTTGGAATTTTTATATTAACTTTATTCACTGCTTCTAATATAGTAATACCTTCAGGCATATCGTATTCTCTATTATTAATAGTGATTTTCATATTATATCACCTCTTCATGGAAAAATTTATCCAAAACAGAATAAATAAAATTAACAGAAGATTGACCAAAACCGCATCTTGCAGCTAACATAATCGCTTCTTTTAATTCACCTATAATCTTTTTATATTCTTCTTTATAACCATTTCTCTTTAAATTTAATAATATCTCTTTAATATTTCTATTACCCTCCCTGCAAGGAAAGCAGGTTCCACATGTTTCTTTAACAAAAAAATTTGAAACGTTTAATAGTAAATCAACTAAATCATGTTTTTGAGATACAACTATCATTCCACCAGAGCCTATAGATGAACCCGCCATTTCTAAATCTTCATATGTATAAGGTATATCAATTTCATCTTTTTTTAATATCGAAGTTGCTAATCCTCCTGGTACAACAAAATTCAAATCATAACTTACTCCACCTGCCAATTCTATGATTTCCTTTAAAGTCACACTTCCAAATTCTATTTCATATACTCCCGGAAGCTTTACATCACCACTAATTGAAACCAATTTAGTACCTCTGCTTTTTTCGGTTCCCATTTGAGCATAAATATTTTCATCATATTTCATAATTTCTGCTACCGTTGACAATGTTTCTACATTATTTACTACTGTAGGTTTATCGTACAATCCCTTTTGAACAGGATACGGCGGTTTTATTCTTGAAAACCCTCTTTTACCTTCTATTGAATTAATTAACGACGTTTCATCTCCACAAACATATGCTCCTGCTCCTTTTATCAATTTCAATTCAAAATCAAAATCACTTCCTAATATTTTTTTCCCAAGCAATCCGCTATGATATGCTGTTTTTATAGTGTTTTCAAAAATTTCTATTGCTTTTGAATATTCTCCTCTAATATATATATATCCAAAATTTGCTTTAACTGCATATGCTGCTATTATAATTCCTTCTAAAACTTTAAATGGCATATTTTCAAGTAAAAATCTATCTTTAAATGTACCTGGCTCCCCTTCATCTGCATTACAAATTAAAAATTTCACATCATTTTCTTGAGCTAAAGCAAATTCCCATTTTCTTCCTGTTGGGAATCCAGCCCCACCTCTTCCTCGTAAACCAGAGTCGGTTATTTTTTTCACAATGTCTTCTAGATTCATTTTCAATGAATTTTTCAACCCCAAGAATTCATAATTACTCATAGTTTTTTCAATATCTGATTTTAAAAAGATTTTTTCTTCTAACATTTTCTCACCACCTTATTATATACATTCTTTTAAGATAGAAATAGCCTGTTGCGGAGTTACTTTTGTATAAACTTTATTATTTACCATCATAATCGGTCCTTCTCCACAATGTCCTAAACATTCGACAATTTCAAGAGTAAACTTTTTATCTTTAGTAGTTCCTCTTGATTCAATTCCCAAATATTCTTTTATTGTTTCTACTACATTTTCAGAATTATTTAAATGGCAAGATAAACTATCACAAATTCTTATAATATACCTACCTCTGGGCTCAACATGAAACATAGAATAAAATGAAATAATTCCATATAGCTGAGATTTTGGTATTTTTCGAATTTTAGCAATTCTAATTATCTGTTCTTCTGGAATATAGCCATATGTATCTTGAATATTATGCAGTTCCTCTAATAGAGTTTTTTCATAAAACTTTTCCATTTTATACACCCCCTCATTATTATATTACTACTTTATTAAAAAAATAACAAATGTATATATAAATGATTAAGTGAAATTATTCATAATTACGGTTATTAACAAGTTATTAATGATTATTTTTTCATTTTGTTAATATAAATAAAAAATGGAGAGCAAAAGCTCTCCATTTTAAAAAAATTAATTATTTGTCATTGTTGCATTTTTTGATTCTTCATATTCTTTTTCTGCATCTTCAATCATTTTATCTATTCCTGGATAGTTTGGATCTAATTTTTTAATTTCTTCTAAATAACCAATTTTCGAAAAACTGTCTTGACTAAATGTATCGTTAAAATCAATTAATGTTTCTAATGCTTCTATTCTTGTTTCTGTTGAAGCTTTTGAAAAAGCTACCCTATTTAGATTAAAACTTATTTCTCTTAATTGTTGACCGAAATATTGGAACATTGCATTAGCATCAATATACTGTAAGTACTGTTTATAGGTATTAAATTTGTTTTCAGAATATTTTAATGCAACTTCTGGATTTTCTGGTGATTCTTGATAATAGTATTCAACTGTTTTTGTAGAACTTGGATATTCAGCAAATAATTCGTCTAATACTTTTATTCTTTTTGCTTTTAATTCATCTAATGTTTTTTCTAATTCAATCTTCCCTTTGGAAATCTCTGCATCAGTATATTCTTTTAACTCATCTTTTAATTCTAAAAAGTTTTTTGCATCTTCATATTTAAATCTTTCTTTTAATAAGTTAGTGTAATCTTCACCTTTAACATTTTTCATTTGTTCGCTTATTTCATCATATTTTTTATTAATTTCATCTAATCCTAATTTAAGTATTTCTTCATCAACATCATCTTTTAATGTAAGGTATTTTGTAAATTTATCTAATCTATCTTCCAAAATACCTTTCAATAATCCTGAAACATTTATATACAAAGCCATTTCATTTGTGGAAACATCTATTGATATTTCTCCATTTTCATCAAAAATTATATCTTCTAATAATGAAACATAGTTTTTTATTTTTTCTTCATCTTTAGATTCGTTTAATTTAGAAAATTCATTATAACCTTTTAAATCTTCATCTAAATATTTAATATCTAGGTTTTCTTTTTCTTTATAGTTTTTTAACCAAGAGACAAATTTGTCATCTTTTAATTTCTTTTCTATTTCAGAATATATTTCAGGGAATTTATCCATTATATCTTCTGGTTTGTTAAATACTTTTTTATCTTGAACTCTAATAATATGATATCCATAATTAGTTTTTACTGGTCCTACCAATTCACCTATTGTAGCTCCAAATGATGCGTCTTCAAATTCTTTTACCATTGTATTATGTTTAAACCATCCTAATTCTCCACCACTTGTTGCATTTGATGTATCTTTTGAGTATTTTGAAGCAGCATCTTCAAATGTAATATCTTTATTTTCAATCATTTGTTTAATTTTATTTGCTGTTGCTTCATCTGAAACAAGTATGTGTTGAGCTTTTACTTCTTCATATTGATTTTTTAAATCTTCAAAATTATTTTTAATATAATCAAGACCTTCTTCTTTTGAAATATTTGAAACACTATTTTTTACTCTATCAATTATCATTTGAGTTCTATAAGCATCTTTATAATTTGTTTTTATTAAATCTCTTAAATTATCCTCTGATTTGTAATAATTCAAATAATTTTTCCATGTATCAGGGTTTTCCTTTAATTTCGCAATTTGATCATCTATATACTTATTAAATTCTGTTTCTACTTCTTTATCAGCAGGAATTAATCCATTATTATCTGCATAATATTCAATAACTTTTATGTCAAATAATTGTTTTACTGCGTTATATGATAATGCTAATTCATCAAAAACTGGATCTAAATTTTGACCATATGCAGTGTACTGTTGTCTCATCTGAGATACTTCATCATTTACTTCATAACTCATTATCCAATAAGGATAATCTAATTCTGTTCCATCTTTTGTAATTACTGCTACAGCATTATCTTTTGATGGAGTGTTATTAGCAGTATTGGATTTTGATGCGCCTATATAAGTAGCTATAGACCACCAGATGATACCTGCTGTAAATAAAACAACTATTAGTATAACAATTACTTTTTCCCACTTGACAAACCAATCTCTCATTTATTAACCCCCTCTAACCTTACATTTTAATAAATAGCCTAAAAACCGGGGGCAAGCCCCGGTTTTTGTTTTTTATTATCTTAAGTACATATCTTTTGTGGTTTCTTCCAACTTTAGCAGTCTTTCCCATCTTGTATCAACATATTTTTGCATTTGATCAATCATTTCTTTATATTCTGGATGTTGAAGTGCTTTTCTAAATCTTCCAATTGATTTGATATATTCTTCAATTGGTTTGAAGTTTCTTGGTTTTCTTGTTATTTTATATACCCCTCTATCAACTTCATATAATGGCCAATATTTTGTTTCTACTGCTAATTTTGTAATTGTTGGACCATCGCTTTCAGGTATTCTCCAGAATCTAACACATGGGGCTAATACTGCAATAAATGCAGGTCCCTCAAATTTTAAACCTTTTTCTACCTTAGCCATGAAATCAAAAGGATCTGAGGTTGAAGCGGTTGCAGCATATACATTTTCATGAGCAGCAACTATTTCAATAATATTCTTTTTAAATTGAACTTTACCTGTTTTTACATTACCAATTGGTTCTGTTGTTGCATCAGCACCTGGAGGTGTAGAACCTGATCTTTGATTACCTGTATTCATGTAACCTTCATTATCGTATAATATGTATAGGAAATCATGTCCTCTTTCTATAGCTCCTGATAGGGATTGAAGCCCTATATCATATGTTCCACCATCTCCACCAAATGCAATGAATTTTATTGGTTTATCTGTCTTTAATCTTCCTCTGTTTTTTAATGATCTATATGCTGATTCTGCACCAGATATTGTTGCTGCAACGTTTTCAAATGCATTATGAATATAAGGAATATTCCAGGATGTAAATGGATATATTGTTGATGAAACTTCCAAACATCCTGTAGCAGCTCCAACTACTGGTTCATATCCTAAAGCCTTTGCTGTCATTGTTGCCCATTTTGCTACCATTGGTGCATTACAACCTGGACACAATCTATGACCTTGTGTGAATGGCCAATCTTCTTTATCTACCAAATTAATTAATTGTTTCATATTTACAGGCACTATTATTCACCTCCATTATTCTTTTAAACCAAGATATCTTTCTTCATTTGGATCTAAATCGCCTTTAATTGCATCTTCGAATGGAACTTGTAACATTGATGGTGTTACATCTCTTCCACCTAAACCATATACATATGAACCGATTAATGGTCTTTCTTTTGCTTCATACAATGCTGATTTTATTAATGAGTATAATGGTGCTTCTTTACCAAACGACATAGCTCTGTCAAGTACCATAACTGCTTTTCTACCTTCAAGAGCTGCTAAAAATTCTTTTTTAGGGAATGGTGTGAATACCCATGGTTTAATTAAACCTGCTTTTATACCTTTTTCTCTCAATTCATCAACAACATATTTAGCAGTCGATGCTGCAGAGTTCATTACAACCATAACATATTCAGCATCTTCCATTTTATATAAATCTAAGAAATCATATTTTCTTCCTGATATTTTTTCATATTCAGCAAATACTTCTGGTAATGCTTTATATGCATTTTTTAATCCTTCTTGTTGTTGTCTATGGTGTTCAAAGTAATAGTCAAATAAATCTAATGGTCCATGAGTTATAGGATTATCAACATCTAATAATGGATATTTTGGTTCCCATAATCCAACAAAATCTCTAACAACTTCATCATCTAAAATTTCCACACCTTCAACACCGTGAGAAGTTATAAATCCGTCTAAATTAACCATAGCTGGAGTTAATACTTCTTCTCTTTCAGCTAATTTTGTTGCAATTATTGTCATATCATATGCCTCTTGAGAATTTTCAGAGAATAATTGAATCCATCCAGAATCTCTTACTGCATAAGCATCTGAATGGTCTCCGTGTATATTAATAGGTCCTGATAAAGCTCTATTAACAATTGGCATTACTATTGGCAATCTCATTGATGCTGCAATATATACAATTTCAAACATTAAAGCTAATCCATTTGCAGCTGTTGCTGTCATTGTTCTTGCACCTGCTGCTGCTGAACCTACTACAGCACTCATTGCTGAATGTTCAGATTCTACAGGAACCATTACTGTATCAACAACTCCATCTGCTACGAATTGAGCAAAATACTCAACTATAGGAGTTTGTGGTGTTATTGGATATGCAGCTACTACATCTGGATTAATTTGTCTCATTGCATGAGCAACTGCAGCTGCACCAGTTATTGCTAACTTTGTAGGCATTTATATTCAACCTCCTTATTTTAAAAATTCCGTTTCTGGTTTCATTGTAATTGCGTTAACAGGACAAACATTTGCACATGTTCCGCAACCTTTACAATAATTATAATCAAAGCCTAACATTTCTGTTTTTCCATCTTCTTTTACTTTACCGTTTATTGCCATATCTGGACAATAAAGCCAACATTGCATACAATTTATACAAGCGTCTTTATCAACGATAGGTCTCATTATTCTCCATGTACCAGTATGATATTCTCTTGCAGTAGCTGGTTTATCTATTACTCCAGCAATTGGCATTTCTTTCCAGCTATCATATTTAGGCATTTCCTTTCACCTCCTGATAACCTCTTTCAACTGCCCTAATATTTGCTTCAACTACTTCTGGACCAAATTTTTTCTCAAATGTTTTTTTAACTTTTTCTTTTACTACTTCTAAAGGTACTACATTTGTTAGTTTAACAAGGGCTCCAATCATAACTGTATTAGGAATTCCTCTTTTAATTTCTTCTAAAGCTATATCTGTTGCAGGGATTGTGTAAATTTTTCCATTAAATCCTGTTCTCTCTTTTACTTCTTCCGGTGACATAACAGTATTAACCAACATAAATTTATCTTCTGTTAATCCAGCAGTTATTTCAGGTAATCCTAACATTGTGTCATCAAATACTACAACCACATCAGGATTTTCAATACCACTTCTTATTCTAATTGGAACATCAGCTATTCTGTTAAAAGCTTTCATTGGCGCACCTGATCTTTCTGCACCATATTCTGGAAATGCTGTTGAATATTTTCCAGCTTCTACTGCTGCTTCTGTCAAAAACTGAGAAGCACTTTTTGCTCCTTGTCCAGCTCTTCCATGCCATCTGATTTCAAAATATTTTTCTGGCACTCTTATGCCCTCCTTTCAGATATTGATTACATAATATCATTATAATCAATGTTTTCAAAAATTTTATCCACCCACATATAATATTTTAACTTATTTTTTTCAATTTTTCCACTCTTAAGCATTGCATTAAGTTCAAAAAAACGTTTCACATGTGTTTTTATTCTGTTAACGGCATACTCAACTGTAGTACCTGAACTTATTATAAATGGCCAATCGCTTGACTGAGCTAGCATTAATTCTTTTATCATTAATCCGATAATATCTTTTTCTTCTTTTTTCCATTTTTGATTGAGTCTCTTTTTTAATATATATATCATTTCATATATTGCCGGATATATCCAATCGTTGTTCCCATTTATCCATTCTTCAAAATATCCATTAATCCCCCATGATGACTTAGAAGGTGTAACATATTGCACTTTATCTAACTCCATTAATATTTCTTCAGCTTTTTTCATATGCAAATCATCTATATTATACAACTTTTCTATTACTTTTTCTAAAAACATTATTCCTTCATACCACCAATGTCCAAAAAATTCTGTATCAAATGCGTATACCATAGTTGGTTCTAAGTCTGGATATTCAGAATTTATTTTTTTTAATTGATTCATACGTTTCTCAATAAAATCTTCAACATCTTCTTTAATAGCTATATACGCTTCATCTATATCATATAATGCTTTGTCATACAATTCTTTATCTTTACCTGTAATTTTATGATATTTTATACCTGTGTTACACCTAACTCCGCTTTTATCTATATATTCCTTTATATATTCATATTCTCTATCAAATCCTATATCTCTGTAAAATTCCCTATATCTAGGATCATTTAAATAACCAGATTCTGTATCAAATATTTCAATATTGTTTTCTTTATCTCTCGCAAAAACATATACATTCGAATTTGTAATTATAGGATTATATACATTATATATAGGATATGGGTCACCATATATCAGTCCTTCTTTTTCAACAAAAAAATATTTTATGCCATACTCTTTCAAATACTCTTCTAATCCTTCATAATAACCCATTTCTGGAAGCCAAAAACCTTTAGGGTAATTACCAAATGCTTTTTTAAATGTTTCTAATCCATATTTAATTTGCATTTTAACTATTTCTGGATATTCAGAATACAAAGGTAAAACAGAATGTGTGGCAGAAGTGGTTATTAATTCGAGATTTCCTTTATCGCTAAATTCCTTAAATGCTTTTAATATGTTTTTATCATATTCTTTTTCATAAATTCGTTTTATTTCTTTAAAGTTATTATAATAATAATCTGCCATTTTATGTTTAACTAATTCCTCATCTTTTGTCCTCTCATACTCCTTTTCAGATAATTCTATTATTTTTCTCAAATATCTTATATATTTTTCTTGTAAATCTATACTACTTAGCATTTCAATTAATGTTGGAGAAAAACTCATTACTAATTTAAAATCTATACCTTTTTTCTCTAATTTTTTAAACATTCTGACGAGAGGAACATAAGTTTCTGTTATAGCCTCGAATAGCCATCTTTCCTCCATAAACTCTTCATAATCCGGATGTCTAACATATGGCAAATGAGAATGTAAAACAATTAAAATTTTACCTTTATTCATTTTTTTATCCCCCTATTTAAAAAATACAAATTCCATACAAAAGAACCTCCACCTGAAATTGGGGGTTTCCCACTTAGTTGGGGTAATGACATATTTCCATTAGCTACACTTGATATTTTTTCAACTATCTTCATTTCTACCTTTTTCCTGATTTTTTTCTTTTTATTTGTTTTGGGATTGTATAATATAATATTTTCTGAATTTTTTATATTTTGAGAAGGCATTTTTAGTCTATTACTTCTAATCAATGGAATAAAGTCTCTTTTGCTATTTAAATATCCTATTTCACCAACATATTCTGCAGAATTGTTAGGAACAAAGAAATAATAACCTTTATAATGTCTCAAATCTGTTGTCGATTCATATATTCTATTAACCTCATCAATAGAAAAATCTTTATTTGTTACATCATAAAATCTCATTATCATCTTCATACTTTCTGGAATTTTTTCTATTTTCAATATTATTTCTTTTGAAAAATTCCAAAAAGCATATATCCAATTAGAGTTAACACTAGTAATAATAAGAAAATTTTCTTCAACATAAACTTGATTTTCATCAATTAACTTAATTCCATGAAGGTTATAACTTTGAAAAGAATTTTTGTTTGAGGTATCTGTTATTAATCCCTCTTCTTTTAACTGAATCAATTTGTTTTTTATAACTTTAATAATATCTTTTTTTCTCATTGATCTTTTTAATTTTATACCCATATTTTTAGCAATATTTCTTAGTTCTTGAATACTTGGTTCTTCATTCTCCAATAAACTACTGAGCTTTTTATCTATTATCATAATTCAACCCCCATTATATTATTCAACATAATAAATTCTATCATATATTTTTATTTAGCATATAATAGGAAAAATTAAATTTTTATATTTAATTACAAATAATAGAAAATAATAACTAAATTTTAATACTATTAAAGATTATTTGTTTTTTACATTTTTGCAAAGTATTATTGGAAAAGTTACAGTATCAATAACTTTTATAGCTTCTTCTATAGTAGCTCCCGTAGTGTAAACATCATCTATTAATATATAAATTTTATTTTTATCCCCTTTAAAAATAAATTTGTTCTTTATTTGATTTTTTCTCTCAATATAATTTTTTGCATTAATTTGAGATTTTTTATATCCTTTCTGTATTTTCAAATTATTATTCAATTTAAATCCTGTTAATTTAGAAAATTCTTTAGCAATTAGATAAACAGGATTATATCCTCTCTCTTTTAAATGCTTTTTTATTGAAGGTATATATAATATTTCTGGAAATTCTTTGAAATTTATTTGATAATATTTATATGTTTTATATATTAACTTAGAGAAAATTTTCGCAATATTGTTGTTTTGTTTAAATTTATATTCTTTAATTAAGGTAGAAAGTGGTTCTTCATAAAAACCAGAAAAATAAATATTATAATCGTTTTTCATAACAATATTAGGTTGGAAGAGCGAGTCCTCACAAGACTCGCAAATCAATTTATTAAAGCTTATTTTTTTATTACATATTTTACATTTATTAGGAAAGATCTCATTCAAGAACACTTGGAACAACCTCAGGATTTAATTTTAATAATGTAGTGAGCGCAATTAATTTTAAATTTCCATTTTCATTTTCATCTTTTAATATGTTGTACGGTACTTCCCAAAATCCATTTGCTTTTAGAGTTTTTAATACAATTAATGCATTTTTTCTTAAATTTGAAGGATAAACTTTATTTTCAGCTATTTTAGTCACTTCCATTAAAAATTGTTCTGCCTTTAATTTTTTTATAATTTGCAATGCATAATTTTTTCTTTTTATTGATAATGAATTCAAAAACTCCTGTACTTTTTCTAAAAGTGCATAATCAAGAAAATGCAATAAATAAGAAACTGGTCCAGATAACAATTCATCTTCTACAACATCCAATAAACTCCTTGCATATTCAACATAATTCATGTCATCTTTTTCTATTGCTAATTTAAACCCATAGTTTTTTATTTTTGGAATATCAGAATCTATTAATTTTTCTACAAGCCAATCTTGTATAATTTCATTTCCACAAATTTTCTTTCCTTTATTAGCTAATTCAAATAATATTTCTATATCATCTTCATCATCTATATTTTTTGTAAAAAATGATTTTGAAATTTCACATGGTAACCCAGATATGTATTTTATTAATAACATTTTAATTGATTTATCTGCATTTCTATAAATTTCATTGAATGTATTATAAACAGTTACAGAATCATTTGATTCAAAGTAACGCTTTAACATAAGTTTTTTTAAAGATAATGGAACTTTTTCTGATAACACTACATCACTTATATTTTGTGATACATCTAATAAAATTTTAATTTGAGGATTTGGATCATCTTTAAATTTATCTCTAATTTTTTCCAAATCTTCTGGATAAAACTCTATAAAGGAATTTACTAATTGAAATCGTACTTTGAAATCTGGATCTCTAGTTAATGGATATAAAGGTTCAAATTCTTCACAACCTAAGGAAAGATAAAGTTTTACCGCTTCTTTTCTTATCAACGGAGATATATCATTGAATAATTCTTTCAATATTTCACAATCTAATTTTCCTAATTTCTCAAGATATTTTAATGCAGATATTCTTACATTAGGACTATTATCCTTCAGCATTTCATGCATATGTGTAATTTCTATTTTTTGTTTTGATAATTCCTGGATAGATTTTGCCTTTACAGTTGAAACTTTAGATTCTAATAATTCTAGATATACTCTCATATTATCATGTCTTATCTTTTCTTGTAAAATTTTATATGCTTCTATTATTGGATTTGCCATTTTACCACTCCTCAGAATATATATTTAAATTGTAATTTTCAAATTGAAATTCTAATGTATTATCTATTTTATTTATATCAATTATTTTACCTGTATATAAATATTCATATGTTTTTTTATTATATTTATCTATAAAGACCATTCTTAAATAATTTAAATATTTTTCTAATTGCAATTTTTCCCCATTTTTACGCTCAAACTCAAAATATTTTTTATATCCTGCATCAGTAAAATGTGCAGTTTCCACTTTTATATCATCTCTAAAAAAACGAAATAAATTAATTATTGAATTTTCTATGTTTATCCTATTGAATTCTTCTTTTAAAATTTCATCAAATACAGCAATTGTCCTTGCGAAAATCGCAAGGACAATTATTGATAATATTGACAATATTAATATAGAAAACATTGTTTCTAATAATATAAAACCCTTTTTCACCCTATTGGCTCCGAGAAATAAATTGAAAAATCTTTTCTGCCATTTATAAATCTAAATTCTAGCTTTAAATCATCAATAAAATCTTCAGGTGGAGGAACAATGTAATTTAACTTAAAAAACATATAATCTGTTAGATTGGTGGAATATTCTTTTTGAGACAATGGATATCCAAAACCTATTTTAAGTAACAAATTCTCAATATTTAATTTTAAACCAGAATACATTAAAAATATGCTCCTATTACGAGTAGCATCTTCGGTTATTCTGTCATTAAACCACGCAATTCCAAAATCTATATTACTATTTTCATTAATTTTTAAAATTGATGTACTTACATCTAAAATTGTAATAAATGAAAAATCCGGAGTACTTACATATGTTATATCGCTTGAAAACTCAAAATTATTTTGTTCAAGTCCTAATTTTAAAGCCATATTCCAATTATTTTCTCCTGTCAAAAAAGACATACCTATATCAAATTTTATAGTAAAGGCTGTTATATTAAAAATAATCATTAATAATAGTAGGATTTTTTTCACTATTTCACCTCAGGTTTAAATTCCTCTAATTTATCTTTATTTTTTAATCTAACATGACCTTTTTCAATTTCTTTAAAAGCTATTGTAACAAGGTTATTATCTGATGTTTTTACAAGGGGTTTTGATGTTGCATCAAAACCTTCTTCTTTTAGTATCTGAACTCTTTTAGCAACCATAACAGGAATAACATATTTAAATCCTACTTTTTTCATAATTTCATCATAATTAAAGTCCATTGACATATTCATTCCTCCTCAATTTTAAAAAATGAGTATTTACCAAGATGTTCTGTAACTCTTTCAGTTTTTATCTGTTCTGCTATAAAAATAGAGAGCAATTGATTAATTGCTTCATTTAAATCCTCATTTACTATTAAATAATCAAATTCATTTATTTTGGATAATTCCCATTTTGCATCAAGCAATCTTCTTTTAAGATCCCTTTCTTTTTCAGTACCTCTATTCATTAAACGTTTTTTTAATTCTGAATATGATGGTGGGGCAATAAATATTAATACAGAATTTTTACGCATTTGTCTTACAACATTTAAAGCTCCTTGCACATCAATATCTAAAACAATATTTATACCCTCATTCATCTTTTTTTCAATAAATACTTTTGAGGTACCATATTTGTGACCATGTACTTCAGCATATTCTAGAAATTCGTTGTTTTCAACCATTTTATTGAATGTTTTCTCATCGATAAAAAAATAATCTCTTCCATCTATTTCTCCAGGTCTTGGAGGTCTAGTGGTATATGAAACAGAAAACATAAAACCTTCTAATTTAGACATTGCATTTTTTATAATAGAAGATTTACCAACACCACTTGGACCACTAACAACATATAAGATCCCTTTTGTCATCTAGAATATACCTCTTTCCTAATTTTTTCTAATGCACTTTCAACATCATAAAAGTTTTGCATAAATCTGCCGCTAATTGTTTCAGGTTGAATTGCGCTTAATATAATATGATTACTATCTGTAATTATAATAGCTCTTGTTTTTCTTCCATATGTTGCATCAATTAATTTTCCTTCTTCTTTCGCTATATCTTTTAATCTTTTTAATGGTGAAGATTCAGGGTTAACTATAGCAATTACTCTATCGCCAATTACAACATTACCAAAACCAATATTTATTAATCCGTACACAACTTACACCTCCGATATAAGTATAGATATGTTAATGAATATTTTGGACCTGTTCTTTTATCTTATTTACATACAACCTTCCATCAATAGATAATGCAGTAATTTCTTTTAATTTTGATTTCGAAGCAATAGTATTAAATTCTCTATGCATTTCTTGAGATAAAAAATCTAAATTCTGTCCAATTGATTCTTGGCTAGACTCCAAAACTTCCTTAAATTTTTTCACGTGCATTTTTAATCTATCTATTTCTTCTGTAATATCGCCTCTTTCTAATATTAAGGCTATTTCATACTCTAATCTTTCTCTATTATAATCTATTTCTAAATCTAGATCTTTTAGAGACTCTTTTAATTTATCCTTATAATATTCCTTCATTTTAGAAGTGTTTTTTTCTATTTCTAAAGTAGTATTTTCAATCTTATTTACATATCCCAATAATACATCTTTTATCTTTTCACCTTCGGATCTCTGTGTTCCAATAACTTTTTCAATCGCTTTAAGAAGAGCTTGTTCGAGTCCCTTCCAGATTAATTCAAGATCCTTTTCATCTATAGAATATCGCATTATTTCTTTAAATTTTACAAGTAATTCTAGATCTGGCAAATCATTTAAATGGAGAAAACTTGCAAGTTCATTTAATGCATCAAAATATGACTTTGCAAGTGCTTTATCTATTTTTATTATATCTTTAGGCTGTAATAATCTAATATCAATATATATATTTAATGAACCTCGTTTAAAATACCTTTTTATTACATCATTTACTTTTAATTCTAAAGATGAATAAATCCATGGCAAATTTGTTTTTATATTTAAATGTTTACCATTTAATGATTTTATTTCTACAGTATAACTATAATTACCAATATTTTCCTCTATTCTTCCATAACCTGTCATACTTCGCATATTTTCACCTCTTCTTATTATAACATTATACACCATTTTATTTAAAAAATCAAAATTTTTAAGAAAATTTAATTTTAAACGTACTTCCTTTACCTTCATCGCTTATAACTTCTATTTTCACACCTATTTTTTCACTTATTCTTTTTGCAATAGATAATCCTAAACCATATCCTTTTACAGATCGAGATTTATCAGATTTATAAAATCTCTCAAATATTTTTGGTATTTCATTTTTTTCTATACCTGGTCCTTTATCTGTGATTTCTATTGAGTTATCTATAATTTTAATAAAAATTTCATTTTCATTATTTAATTTAGTATATTTAATAGCATTTTCAATGATAACTTTAAGCAAAATACTTAAATAGTCTTTATTTGTTTTAATATATAAATCCGTTAAATCTGTTATTATTTTTATTTCATTATTATATATACTTAGTATTTTTTCTACCACTTCTTTTACGTTAATTTTTTCAAATTTGATTTCTTCATCTGTTTTGGTTAACAACAAAAGATTTTCTATCATTTCTTTTAAATAATTAGAAGATTCTTTTATATTATTTAATGATTCAGAGAACACCTTTTCATCATCTTTACCCCATCTTTCTATTAATTTTATATATCCCACTATAGATGTAAGCGGTGTTCTTAGCTCATGAGAAACATCCGATACAAATTGTTTTTGTAATTCATATCCCTTATCTATTTTTTCCAACATTGAGTTTATATTTTCAATCAAATTATGAAATTCTACGAATTCCTGTTCTGGAATTCTTTTATTAAGATTTTCAACATTTATCTCTGATATTTCTTTTGATATATCTAATAATGGTTTTAAAGAATGTTTTGCAAAATAATACGAAACTAAGATTGAAATCAAAACGCTTATAAGACTTAGTTTTAGAGCTAATGAATTAAAAGTATTTATAACTGCAGTATATTCAAGGGAAGGGCCACCTATTATCAAAGTTGAGTCTTTAAATATTTTTGTTTTAACAAAAATATAATATATTCCATCTTTTTGATATGCTGCATAACTTTTATTTAAATTATATATTTTTTCATCTACAATGCCGTATGGGTCATTTAAAATTATTCCATCAAGTATAACAACCCTATTAGATATAATACTTTTTTTTAATTGATCTGTATCATTTAGTACATCTCCCATCATTCTACTCATAACTCTTCCCATGAAAGGATTGGGTTCTGTTGATCTTTCTATTTGTTGTTTTAATATACCAGCATAAGATTTTATTGACATTATTTCAACGAAGTATCTCATTGAAAAAATAACTGCCAATAATATAATGATTATTATACTTGTATAAATTATGGTTAAATTCACAACAACACTTTTTTTATTCTTCCTTAAAAACGTATCCAACACCCCTAACTGTTTTAATTTTTTTTCCAGTATTCCCTAATTTTTTTCTTAAATAATTTATATATACTTCCACTAAATTAATATTTTCTGGATCATCATATCCCCAAATTTCTTCAAGTAATTTTTCTTTTGATATAACTGTATTTTTGTTAATTAGCAAATATTTTAATAAATTAAATTCTGTGAGAGTAAGATTTATCTCTTTACCATTAACTTTAACTTCCATTTTTTCAGAATCAAGAGTAATTCCAGAAACTTCAATAACATCATTTTTCCCTAATCTTCTCAATAAAGATTCTATTCTTGCAATTAATTCTTCTATTTCAAAAGGCTTCACAACATAATCATCAGCTCCAAGTTTTAACCCTTCCACTCGCGAAGAAAGATCACTTCGTGCTGTAAGCATTATAATTCCAACATTATGATCATAATTTCTAATGGAATCAGCAACTTCCATTCCATCCATTTCTGGTAACATTAAATCTAAAATTATTATATCCGGTTTAAATTCTTCATATTTTTCTAATCCCTCTTTACCATCATTTGCAACCTCAACTTGAAAGCCTTCATGTTTTAATTCTAATTCTAATAACCTTGAAATACTTTTATCATCCTCAACTACAAGTATTTTAAACACAAGACCACCTCAATATGTAAAACCTATATATAATTCTTTTAATGTTGTTTCTATAAGGATATATCCACCTAAATTTTCTAAAAAGAATTTTATTCCATATTTTGTAGAAAAATCAAGATTAGAAGATACCGGTTGTTCAATCACTATAGAAGCCTCTCTTTTTCCAAAGGTTGTCATAAGAGAAAATTTAGTTTGATAATCTATTGTATCTATTAAAGTACTAAAATCAAAAGTTCCTTTTAAATCGTATAAATAATATTTAATAAAAGGAAAAGAAAAACCTGAATCAAATCCATATTTTAAACTAGATACATCTTGAAAGGATAATATACCATCAAACCTTCCAGTAACATCATTTAATGTTGGAATAACAACGTCCAAAGAAAATACAGATTTTGCTGCAGTAGATATATTTAACATAAACACCACCATTACTAAAATTAAAAATATCTTTTTCATCTTTTTACCCCCTTATGTTATAATAATGTATATATAAAATTATAGTATATTTGCTTTACGAAAGCATAAATTCTTTAAATTGATATATATTAATTCATTAACAAAGCTATATTATATTATACATCAAAATACTTAAAATCTGCTTAAGAGGTGATAAAAATGGAATTTAGAGGGACAACTATTGTTGGAGTAAGAAAAAATGGAAAAACTGTAATTGCTGGAGATGGGCAAATCACATTGGGAAATACTATATTTAAAGGTACAGCTAGAAAAGTTAGACGCCTTGGAGAAGGTAAAGTTATTGCAGGTTTTGCAGGATCAGTAGCAGACGCATTAGCTCTTTTTGAACGATTTGAAACAAAATACAGAGCTAATGCAGGAAACTTATTAAAAGCTGCTGTTGAACTATCAAAAGATTGGAGAACGGATAAAGTTTTAAGAAAATTAGAAGCTATGTTATTGGTAGGAGATAAAGATTATTTATTATTAATTTCTGGAAATGGTGAGGTTATTGAACCAGAGGAAAATGTTATGGCAATAGGTTCAGGAGGTCCATATGCTTTAGCTGCTGCAAAGGCATTATTGCAAAACACAGATTTAGATGCAAAAGATGTTGCTGAAAAAGCATTGAAAATAGCTGGAGAAATTTGCATATATACCAATCAAAATATTACTGTGGAGGTTATTGAATGAATGAAAAAGTTTGGGTAATTGACAATGAAGTATTGGATGGTATAAATTTTTATAATGGATTTACTATAGTTGAACAAAATATTTTAGAAAAAATATTTAAAAATGGCTATTTTATCGATAGAGCTTTAGCGGAAAACGATGAATCAAAAAAGCAAATTATTCCATATGTGGTCATAAAAAACAAAAAAAATGAAATTTTAGTCGTTCAAAGAACAAAAAAACAAACTGAAAAGAGATTGCACAACTTATATAGTGTTGGAATAGGAGGACATATCAACCCAATAGATGAAAATGAAAATCCGGAATTAACATTTTATAATGGATTAAATAGGGAATTGAATGAAGAATTAGAAGTTAAAGATTTAAAATCTTTAGAATATGTCGGTCTTATTTTAGATGATTCTACGGAAGTTTCAAGAGTTCATCTTGGTGTTTTATTTATTGCATATGTTTCAAATGCTGATATTAAAGAAAAAGAAAATTTCAAAGAACTCTGGTTAAACGAATCTAAGTTTAAAGAATTCAATGGAGAATTCGAGGGTTGGTCAAAAATAGCATTAAGAGCCTTAGAGGTGATTTAATGCTATTAAAAGCTTATGCAAAGGTTAATCTTTTTTTAGATGTTTTAGAAAAACGATCTGATAATTATCATAATATTCTAACACTTTTCCAAAGTATTCCTTTATATGATGAAATAGATATTGAATTTTCTGAAAAAGAAATATTTACTTCAACCCCTGAATTAAATTTTCCTTGGAATACTAATTTGATAAAAAAAGCTATAGATACATTTAAAAACTTGACGGGATATAGTTTTAATTTAAAAATAAACTTAAACAAAAAATTACCAGAAGGTGGAGGTATTGGTGGTGGAAGTGCTGATGCTGCCGCTATTTTAAAATTTTTAAAAGAAAAATATAACATTTTAGATAATGATATTATTGAAATCGGGGCAAAGGTTGGTGGAGATGTTCCGTTTTTAATTTTTGGTGGTACTGCTATTGCTGAAGGAATTGGAGATAAATTAACTTTTTTAGAACCTCTAAAATTAAATTTTGAATTTAATTTTCCTGGTATTCATATATCTACTCCAGAAATGTATAATGAAATAGATAAAAATTGGAGTAAATTAAAAAAATTTGGCGATCCAATAAAGTTATACGAAGGATTAAAAGAAAGAGATTATATAAAAGCGAAAGAAAATGCATTTAATATCTTTGAACAGGTGGTTTTTTCAAAATATCCCGAATTAAAAAGAATTAAAGAAAATATGGCTAAAAACTCTATTATTTCTTTAATGAGTGGATCTGGTAGCACTATATTTTCAATACAAAATATATAAGAAAACTCATAAGAAGGGGTATATTTTATGAAATACCCCTTTTGTTTTTTGTTATTTTTCTAAATTGACGATGTACATTTTCTATAGGATTTGTGGTATATATCAGCTTCCTAATAGGTTCTGAATATTTAAAGTAAGCGAGTTTCCAGTTATTTTTCCATATTTGTACTACTAAGGGGTGTGTTTCACCCCATTTTTTTCAAATTCTACAAGTGCTGTCTCAGCAGCTTTAAGACTTGGAGCTTGATATATTCAAATCTTCAATAGCTGAAATATGTCTTTGTCTCTTCTTAACAATTTGTGGTTCAAATTCTCCATTTCTATCTCTTGGAACAGTTAATTCCATTTCTCCATTCTTAGTTATTACCGTTTTCTTTGAATAGCCATTTCGATAATTATCATTATCATCATTTTTTCTTAAATATTTTTCATATCCTAATTCATAATCCATTTCTGCTTTTAACATT
>NZ_BAAHYY010000026.1:0-32415 GCF_054657315.1 Marinitoga arctica
ATGTAATAATTAAAACAACAACCAATGTTATCAATATTACAACTAAAAAAGTATTTATAACTTTTTCCACTGATTGCAACATTACCTTTTTTGGAATCAACAATGCAGCCGACCATTCTAAGTTCCTTATCGGATAATAAAAAAGTATTTTTTCTTCAGAATTATCAATAACAGTATTATAACCAGATTTTCCATTTAACATTTCAATTTTTATTTTATCTAAACCTATATAATTTAAACTATCTATATTTGATCCTATATACTCTTTCTTATTATGCGAAATTATTTTCCCATATGAATCAACTAAAAATCCTTCCATGCCTTTTTCAGAATCTGCTACAATAAAATCTAAAAATTTATTTAAAGATATTGTAGCTCCAATTAATCCAATAGTTTTATTATTATTCTTTATTGCATAAGCTATGACAATAATTGATGATCCATCTGCTTTTGAAATAAGCACATCACTTATAGCTAAATCGCTACCAGACATTATTTCTTTAAAGTATTCTCTATCCTTAATATTTGTTTTTACATTTGATGTTGTATAAGCATCTCCATTTTTATCTGCAATAAATAGCATAGAAAAATCATTTAAGTTTTCTAAATCTTTTTTTAAAATCTTAATTGAATCTTCAAAATCTAAATCCTTAAAAATATTTTCATTAGAAACCAAAATAATCTGATGAATAAGGCCATTAAAGTAATTTTCTATTTGTTTAGATTGATTTTCCAGTAAGGATAACGATGAATCAGAAATTATTCTTTCTAAAGATTTACTTAAATTCAAATAGGTTAGAATACCTAAAATAGATAATCCTAAAATGATAATCAAAGAGAAAACTAATAAAAGTTTGGTTCTAATAGATCTCATAATATCCCTCCTTAGTAATATAATATATTTAAATTATTAATAATTGTTTAATATATCAGTCGATAGATTAATTATAAAAAGAGGCCTCATATTTCTATGAGACCTCTTTTTATAAAATACATTATATAAATTTCCATCGTATTATCTCTCCTAAATTATAATTGTTCTAATACTCTGGCACATCTTGGACAAACATCTGGATACTTTGCATTTTTGCCAACCTCTGGATATATTTTCCAACACCTCTCACATTTTTCCCCCTCAGCTTTTACAACTTTAACTTTAGCAAATTCACCGTTAAAGCCTTCATCAACTGTTCCCAATTCAAATTGTGAAGTTATAAATAAATCTGCTACAAAATATGGATCATATTCACTTAATATTTCTTTTAATTCTTCTGATTTTGGCTCAACAATTATCTTAGCATCTAATGGGTGTCCAATAAACTTTTCTCTTCTCTTTTCTTCTAAAGCTTTTGTAATATCTTCTCTCAATTGGAATATTTTACTCCATTTTTCTTCTAACTCTTTATTATAGTAGTTCTTGTTAACCTTTGGCCACTTCTCTAATTGAACTGTTTCATATTTTTTTGTTGGTATATAGGAATAAATTTCTTCTGTAGTAAATGCCAATAAAGGTACCATTAATTTTGTCAATGTTACTAAAGCTTCATACATAACTGTTTGTGCAGATCTTCTTAATTTTGATTTCGGTAATTCAGTATATATTCTATCCTTTATTATATCCAAATATATAGAACTCATTTCCACTGTACAGAAGTTGTTAATTAAATGATGTACTCTAAAAAATTCATAGTTTTCATAGGCTTCAGTTACTTTTTCTATTAATTGGTGAATTTTCATCATTGCCCATTTATCTAATTCTTCCATTTCTTCATAAGAAACAGCATCCACTTCAGGATTAAAATCTGATGTGTTACCTAGCAAAAATCTTATTGTATTCCTATATTTTCTATATACCTCTGTTTGTTGCTTTAGAATATCAAAAGATACTCTAATATCTCCTCTATAATCACTTGATGCAACCCATAATCTTAAAATATCAGCTCCATACTTTTCAATAACATCAAATGGGCTTATAACATTACCCAATGACTTAGACATTTTTTTACCTTCTTTATCTTTAATAAAGCCATGTGTTAATACTGTTTCATATGGTGCAATACCATTTTTAGCAACTGATAAGAATAATGAACTTTGAAACCATCCTCTATGCTGATCTGTACCTTCAAGATATAGATCTACAGGATATTTTTTTAAATCTTCTCTCACATTAACAACAGCATCCCATGACGAACCAGAATCAATCCATACATCTAGAATATCTTCTTCCTTTTTAAAATGTGTACCTCCACATTTTGGACATTTATAATCTTCTGGTAAAAAGTCACTAACATCCCTCTCATACCATGAGTTTGTGCCTTCTTTTTTAACAGTTTTTATGACATTTTCCATTACTTGGGGATCTATAAATGTTTCTCCACAATCACTACAAGATAATGCTGGAATAGGTATCCCCCATGATCTCTGTCTCGAAATACACCAATCTGGTCTATCTTGAACCATAGAGGTTATTCTATTTTCTCCCCAATCTGGTATCCAGTTTACTTTTTTAATTTCATCTAAAGCTTTGTCTCTTAAATTATTTTTATCCACTGAAATAAACCATTGTTCTGTTGCCCTAAAAATAACAGGGTTCTTACATCTCCAACAATGTGGGTAAGAATGTCTTATATCTGATTGAGCTATTAAATGACCAGTGTTTTTTAAATCTTCTATTATCATTTTATTTGCTTTCCATATATGTAATCCTTTATATTTTCCAGCTTCTTCAGTAAATATACCTTCGTGGTTTACAGGTGATAATACTGGGAGATTGTATTTTAAACCTGTTTGATAATCTTCTGCTCCATGACCTGGGGCAGTATGCACACATCCCGTACCATCTTCAAGGGTTACATAATCTGCTAATACTATTAATGATTCCCTATTCACAAACGGATGTTTTGTCTTCTTATATTCTAAATCTTTCCCTTTAAATTCTTCCAAGATTTCATAATTTTCTATTCCTGCTATTTTCATTAAATTCTCTAATAAACCTTTTGCCAATATCCATCTTTCATTTCCTACATCAACTTTTACATAATCAAAATCTGGATGAAGAGCTATAGCTACATTAGCAGGTAAAGTCCATGGAGTTGTTGTCCATATAACTACATATGTATTACTTTCATCTTCTAATTCAAATTTTACATAAATTGAGTGTGAAGTATGATCATGATATTCTATTTCCGCTTCTGCCAATGCTGTTTCACAACTTGGACACCAGTATATTGGCTTTTTATTTCTAAATACATTGCCATCTTCTACCATTTTCTTTAATATTTCTAATACTTTAGCTTCATATTCAGGATTTAATGTTACATAAGGATTTTCCCAATCCCCTCTCACACCAAGCCTTTTAAACTCCTCTTTTTGAATATTCACAAAATTCAAAGCATAATCTTCACATAATTTTCTTATCTCAAGTTTTGACATTGTTTTTGCTTTGTCTCCTAAATCTGTTGTAACCTTGTGTTCAATAGGAAGACCGTGAGTATCCCAACCTGGAACATAGGGAGCATTATATCCCTGCATGGTTTTATATTTTATCACTATATCCTTTAATACCTTATTTAAAGCATGTCCTAAATGTATATGCCCATTTGCATATGGAGGTCCATCATGCAAAATATATGTTGGAGCATTTTCTCTTTCTTTTCTAACATAATGTTCAAGATTCATTTCTTCCCATTTTTTTAATGTTTCTGGTTCTTTGTTTTTTAAATTTGCCTTCATTTTAAACGATGTTTTTGGCAAATTTAACGTATCTTTATAATCCAATTTAAAGCACCTCCATTAAATTTGTAAAAGTCTATTTATAGTATCTTTGAATTCGGTTAAATCTAATGATTTTACAACATACGCATCTGCTGCCCATGATGCCATATCACTTTTATAATGACTATATGCTGTCATTAATATAATTTTTTTATTGGGATATTTTTTTCTGATCTCTGCAGCCAATTCTAAACCATTCATTTCGGGCATCTCAATATCTAAAGATATAATGTCAAAATTTTGATCCTTAGATAATATTTCTAAAGCTTTTTTAGCACAGTTAGCTTCAATAACCTCATAACCCATATCTTCTAATTCTTCTTTTAATAAAAGTCTAATATTATCCTCATCGTCAACAATTAAAATTCTTGCCATGTTAACCCCTCCCAAATTTAATTTAAAGGTATTTCAAATCTAAAGATAGTTGATTGTTCATCTGATTTTACTAAAAAAAGTTTACCTTTATGTTCTTCTTCTATTATTTTTTTACAAATAGGCAATCCCAAACCTGTTCCTTGAACTTTTGTTGTGAAAAAGGGGGAAAATATTTTATTTTGTTCATCTTCTGGAATAGGTTCTCCATTATTTTCAACTTGAAAATAAACATTGTCGTTTTCTATTCCTGTTTTTATAAGTATATAATTATTTTCATTCGATGCTTCAATTGCATTTTTTATTAAATTAATTAATACTTGTTTAATTCTGCTCCTATCACATTTTACCTCTATTTTATCAAACATTTTTTCGAATTTCAACTCTAATTTCTTTTGACGTAGAAAATCTTGATACATTAATATTATTTCATTTATAAGCTGATTAATATCTACATAATCAAATGTAGGAATTCTACTCCCTCTACTAAATTCTAATATTTCAGAAACTATATTTTCTAAATGCGTTAATTCATCTCTTATAATATTAGAATATTGCTTAATTTTTTCTGGTTGATCCAATTTTTTCAACATTCTATTTACAAATCCACCTATAATAGTTAATGGATTTTTTATTTCATGGGCCACTCTTGCTGTCATCTCTCCAATTGCTGCTAATTTTTCTCTTCTTGCAATCTCTTGCTCCATCTTATATGTTTCTGTTATATCATCAAATGTAACAATTACACCCTCTATAACATCTAAATCCCGATTCCATAATGGTGATAATTGAATATCAAATACCTTTTCAGTATTGTCTCTGGAAATAATATATTTCGGCATTTTCATTTCTTCTCTTGTAAAGAAAATGCTTTCTATAGAATTGATAACATCTGCTCCTAACTTTTCACTTAATATTTCTATGTTTTCTCCTACGATCTGTTCTCTAGCTTTATCAAAAAATAATTCTGCTTTTTTATTCCATTCTAAGATTTTTCCTTTTCTATTAATAACAATTACAGCAAGAGCAAGATTTTGTAAAATATTTTCATTAAATCTTCTATAAAAATCTATTAAATTTTTTTGTTCTTCTAAAGATTTTGTTTTTTCTTTTAATTCTTCATAATTTTCAATAGTTTCTATAGAAAGACCTATACTGTCCTGAAATAATCTAAGTATTTCTATATCAACTGACGTAATTTCCTTTCCTGTAAATTTATTGTCAGCTATAACCACACCTTTTGTTTCCCATTTCCCTGTTATAGGTATTATTACAAACTCATCATATTTTATAATTTCATATATATATTGTAATTCATCGCTCTTTAATTTAATCATTTGTGGAACTACATGAATAATATGTTTTTTAGTAACTGCTCTTTCTAAAATATTTTGTCCCTTATAAACTATGATTTTATTTTTAACACTTTGAGTCAATTTGTTGTCTGTTGGTAATTGTATAGCTTCTTCTCTTAAATACTGTACTATATCTCCGTATTTAAGTGCTCTTTTATTTGCTTCTTTCCATATGATTTCAACATTTTCATCATCTGAAGGACCTACCCAAATTTTGGGAATTAGAACTCCTCTTACTCTATCTCTTTCAAGATAAAGAGCTCTATTAAATTTCAATCCTCTAACACTTGTTAAGCCCATTAACATTATTTTTATAGCATTCATTTTATCAAAAGTAGATCTTACCGCTTGACTTATTTTATGCAATGAATTTAATTTATCTAAATGTTCTCTTTGCACTCTTATTAAATTTTCATGATTTTTCTTTAATGTAATTAATTTTTCTATTTCATCTTTTAATTTATCATATAAATATATCCTGCTTAATGCCAAACCTAATCTTCGAGTAATATTTCTCAATGATGATAAATCAAAATTGTCAAAATGTTTATAAGGTCTAAATCCAAAGCCTTCTTCCCTGTTGTAAACACTTATAACACCATATTCAATATTATCAATTATTATTGGTGCATAAATTGCTGATAAAATATCTATTTTTAATGGGACTTTAAATTTTTCAAATCTTCTTTTTCCTACAACTAAAAATGTTCTTTTAGTTTTTTTACATATTCCTTCAAGAGACTGTGCATCATCTAAAATATTTTCTCTAAAATCTTCTTTAGAAAATCCTATATATTCTTTTAATATTAATTTATTCCCTTCGCTTTTCCAAAAAAGAACTCCTTGAGCATGAAGCATATTTTTTATAGTTTTCATTATCCTTTTCATTAATTCATTTTCATCAAGTATATTTTCAAATAAATCTGTTATTTCTTCTATATACTCAAATCTATTTCTCGTTTCTTCTAAAACAAGAAATTCCATTGTTAATTTAAGAAGAATCCCATAACTTTCAGCTGTTTCTTGAAATTCCTTTAATTTTCCTGTATCAAATTTATTCGATACTCCAAATACCCCTATTAATTCATTATTTAAAACAATAGGTGTTAAATATAATTCTTCAGAATTTAAGCATTTTAATTCTTCATAATCATCTACTGTTATTTTACAAGTTTTTTCTTTTAACAAATTATCGAGTAACCCCTTGTTATCCGAAAAATATATTTTAAATTTACCAACAGCTTCACAATCATTTGAAGCTCCTAGTAATTTTAATAATTCCCTTGGTGGTTCATATACAAATATAAAAACATTACTATTAAATTTTTTATGTAAACTTTTTGCACTATCATTTAAAATAACATTCAATAATTCTGATGGTTTTTCGTTTGAAAAATTTTTTAGTAATTCATTAATCATATTATCACTCCAATTTTAATAATCTAATTTAATTATACTATAAAAACACATAAATTTTAACAATAATACCTGTAAATTAAAAATATTTTGTTATAATTGGATATAGAATATACTGAAAGGAGTAAAAGAATGAAAAAGGATTTATTTAAAGATCTTTTTTTGATTACTATAGGAACTTTTATAAATGCTATTGGATGGACATTTTTTTTAATCCCATGGAAAATTGTTGGTGGAGGATTAAGTGGTATAGGCACAATGATATATTATGTAACTGGTATCCCTGTGGGTATAAGTTATTTATCAATGAATATCGTTTTATTATTCGCAGCTATGAAAATCATTGGAAAATCCTTTGGTTTTAAAACAATATATGGAATTGCAAGTTCTTCATTTTTTATAACTATATTACAAAATTATTTTAATTATCCTCTTATATATGATCAGTTCTTGTCTACTGTTATTGGCGGAATACTCCTAGGAAGTGGAATAGGAATTGTTTTTTTAGCTGGCGGAACAACAGGAGGAACAGAAATTATTGTTATGATAATTAATAAATTTAGAAATGTTAGTCCTGGTAGAACAATGTTTTTATTTGATATAATAATAATAGGAAGTTCATTTTTTATTTTCCATTCTTTTGAAACGATAATATACGGCTATGTTACAATGGCTATTGCAGGTTATTCCACTGATCTTGTTTTAGAAGGTAGAAAATCGTCAATTCAATTATTTATATTCTCAGAATCATATGGATACATGGCTGACGAGATAACACAAACGTTAGGGAGAGGTGTAACAATTTTACAAGGTACTGGATGGTATACAAAAGAAAATAAAAATATAATTTTAACCATTGTTAAAAGAAAAGAACTTCCTACAGTACTAAAAATAATTAAAAAACATGATAAAAACGCTTTTATTTCTATGTCTTCAGTTGCGGGAGTATTTGGACAAGGTTTTGATAAATTAAAAATTTAAGGAGGAATTCAAATGTATGATTTTATAGTCGTAAAATACAGTGAGATAGGAACAAAAGGGAAAAACAGAAGAATATTTGAAAACAAACTAATAAATAATATTGTACTTCAATTAAACCATAAAGTTAGTGTAAAAAAAATATATGGAAGAATTATTGTCACTCCAAAAGAAAATGAAAAAATTAATAATAATATGTTATATTCGTTAAAAAAGGTATTTGGTATAAAATCTATTTCACCAGCTATTACAGTAGAAAAAGATTTTGAAAATATAAAAAATAAAATTTTTAAACTTTTAAAAGATAAAAATATAGAAACAGGAACTTTTAAAGTTGATACAAGAAGAATTGATAAAGCATTCCCTATTAAAAGTTTTGACATGAATAAAGATTTAGGTGCTGAAATTCTTAATAACTTCCCAAAACTCAAAGTAGATGTTCATAATCCAGATTATTTAATACGCGTTGAAATAAGGCAAGAAATGGCTTTTGTATATTTTGAAAATATTGAATGTCATGCCGGCTATCCTGTTGGTGCTGGTGGTAAAGCTAGTATAATGTTATCAGGTGGAATAGATAGTCCTGTGGCTGCTTGGACAATGATGAAACGCGGCTTGAAGTTAAACGCTATATCATTTTATAGCCCTCCAAATAATAATGAAAAAACTGTAATAAAACTAATAGAATTAAGTAAAAAACTAAGCGAATTTTACCCATTTAATTTTTATCATTATATTATACCCTTTACAAATGTACAAATGGCTATAAAAAAACTTAATGTGGAAAGTTATTCTTTAATTTTACAAAGACGTTCAATGTTAAGAATTTCTTCAAAATTAGCCAAACATACCCATAGTAATGCTTTAATTACTGGTGAAAATTTAGGGCAAGTCGCTTCTCAAACACTAGAAAATATGATATCAATATCTGATGCTACTGACATGTTGATTTTAAGACCATTAATTGGTTACGAAAAACTAGATATTGTAAAAAAATCTCAAGAAATTGGAACTTATGATATTTCAATATGGCCATATAAAGACAGTTGTGTCGCATTTTTACCAAAAAATCCTGCAACAAAATCTTTTCCTGATAAATTAAAAAAATTAGAAGAAAAAATAGAGAATTTATCCGAACTTGAGCTAAATGCTTTAAATAATAGTTTAGTTTATATAATTAAAAACGGAGAAGTTATTGAAAATTACATATTTTCAGAAAAAGAGGTGTTAAAATAGTGAATAAGTTAAAACTTATTATAGGAAGGATATTTCTAACCATATGGTTTTATATTGGTTTTTTTGGCTATGTCGTTATTTATGGATCTATAATTTTATTAATTTCAAAAATAATGAAATTTTTTTATACAGACGAAAAAGCTGACGCTTTTTTGAGACGAGTTGTAACTAGATTTGGCGAGAATTCTTTCAAACTTATGGGATCTAAAGTTTATATAAAAAAAGACTTTGACTTAAATAAAATTGAAGATGAACCTTATATTATAGTTGCAAATCATCAAAGTTTACTTGATATACCTTTAATTCTGGGATATGTACATCCTGCTGGATTCGTTGCTAAAAAAGAACTTGAAAAAGCTCCCATTATCTCAGCTTATATAAAAGCATTAGGATCTGTTTTTATTGATAGAAAAAATCCCACAAAAGCCGCAATGGCTTTAAGAGAAATAAAAAGAAAATTAGCCGAAGGAAGAAAATTAGCTCTTTTCCCAGAGGGAACTAGAACATTAGATGGAAAAGTAAAACCTTTTAAAAAAGGATCTCTAATGATTCCTTATAGATACAAAATAAAAATAATACCTGTCGCTATAAATGGAACGTATAATATAATTAAAAAAGGAAACCATTATTTAACTCCTCATGATGTTAAAATAAGAATTTTTAATCCTGTCAATCCTGAAGAATTCGAAAACGAAGATGCTCTAAGAAAATATATTTATGACTTAATTTCTTCAGAAATAAATTAATTCAGGGAAGTGATTTTATGTTTAAAAAAGTAGATGTTATCACTATGGGGCTTGATAAAGTTTCTAATTCACCAGTTGTTTTTTTAAGAATTGAAAATACACATATAGGGTTACCTATATGGATAGGGGCTTGTGAAGCAACTTATTTAGCATTGGCGATAAATGAACAAAAAACCCCAAGACCTCTAACTCATGATCTTATTCTCAATTTCATGGAAAAGGAAGGATATTTCTTAAAGAAAATAGAAATAATTAACATGGAAAAAGATATTTATTATGCAAATATTATTTTAGAAAAAGATGAAACTGAAATAGCTATAGATTCTAGACCTTCAGACGCTTTAATATTAGCTATAAAAAATAAAGCACCTATATACATCAAAGACAAGTTGATTGTTGATAATGGTATTGATATTTCATTTATTCCAATAGAAGAGCATGAAGATATTGAAGAAAACAAAAGAAAAGAATTTAAAAAATTTTTAGATAATTTTGATATTGATACAATAAAAAAACACTTTTTCAATGAAGGGAATGAAAAAAGTGACGATAAATGATTTTAAAACTATATTTGAAAAAAACTCTAAAGCGATTTTCAATAATTTAGATTTGATAGATATTTTAAAAAAACCTTTTGAATATTCTTTTTTTTCAGGAGGAAAAAGATTACGCCCATGGATAATTTATAATATTGGACGATATTATAATATTGAGAAAGATTCTTTATTCAACATAGGCTTTGCGGTAGAATTATTGCATACTGCTTCTTTAATACATGATGATTTACCTTCTATAGATAATAGCAATTTTCGTCGTGGAAATGTAACAAATCATAAGAAATTTGGTGAATGGAGAGCTTTACTAACAGGTGATGTAGGATTCATTATTCCTTTTAAAATTTTCTCTTCTTTCGCAGAAAAAGAAGCAAATATATTAACCAAATTTTTTTCCGAAACAATAATAAAACTTATTGAAGGTGAAACCTTAGATGTAGCTTTTGAGAAAGGGAATTTATCTCCTCAAAAAAGTGATGTTGAGACTATGTATAATAAAAAAACTTCTGCTTTATTCGAATTTTCTTTTGCTTATGCTCCATTATTGTTAAATAGAAAAAAAGAATTCGAATTACTTAAAAAAGTTGGTAGAAATTTTGGTCTTTCTTTTCAAATTTACGACGATATAAAAGATATTAATGGTAATTTTAATGAAGTTGGTAAGGATTTAAATAATGACCAGGAAAAAATTACTTTTTTAAAAGTTACTTCTTATGAAGAAGCAAAAAATTACGCTGATACAAAATTCAACGAAGCAATATCTATTCTTTCTAAATTAAACTTTAATACTTTTACACAAGAGTTAATAAAAATAAAATCCTTAATTGAAAGGATGTGACTATGGCTAAAAAAGAAGAAAAACAAAGATTTGATCTTAGCAAAATTACTAATATTTTAAAAAAATTCAGTTTAGCTTCTATTATACATTTAATTAAAAACTTTAAACAATTAGAAAAAAAGCAAAAAAGAAATTTGCTTATTGGTTTTGTTGTTTTATTAATGATAATTTTTGGAAGTATATTTTTTATTCCACGTTTTACTATAAAAAAAATTAAAACAGGTAAAAATGCGGAATCTGTTTCAATTTCAAATTTATTTTTATATGTACCACCTGATGCATTCTCTTACAAAAAAAATTTTTCGATTAAGCCATTAAAGGAAAATTCAGCTGAATATCAAAATTTAAAAACTTTAGGAAATTTCTATGGGCCCATTTATGAAATAAGCCCGGATGATAAAAAAGAAGAGTCTTCATTAAAGCCTATAAAAGTAAAATATAGAATTCCTATGGAATTATATTATGGGGATTCATTTAACAATTTTTCAATTGTATATGCTTCTAATGATGATCCTCCAATAGTAAAGAGACTTCCCGGGTGTGAAATTTTTAAAGATGAATCATTAGGCACTTATATTGTTCAGGTTAATACATTTCATTTCTCAAAATTCGGTCTATATGTTGAACCAAATCCTCAAGAGACCTCTTTTGGATTAAAAACTCTAATAGAAAAACCTCCATCCTTAGAACCAGATTTAATTTTGGTTCCTGGTACAGATAATAACTTTTTAGGATATATTCCTAACACTCAAACGATAAATAATATATATGGAGAAAATGTATGGAGTTTATATTTTCCAAACAGAACTATATGGTATTATAAATATCCTGTTTTAGAAACAAAACCAAAAAGCTATATGGACGCATTTTTTGGTTATTATATCAGAACAGGATCAAATAATTATCTTGAGTTCGAAGCTGAAAGACTAGCATTAGAACTTAAAACAAAACAAAATAAAGAGTTTGATATAATTGCTCAAGGAATAGGAAGTTTAATAGTCAGATATGCCTTGGAAAAACATCCTGAAATAAAAAATGTAAAAAGTATTAGTATGTTTTCACCTCCAAATAAAGGTATGAATATTGCAAATCCTATATATTATAATGTTATTTATAAAAAAAATCCTGAAGTAATAGAATTAACATATGGATTAAATAGAGAAGAATATAATTCACTATTCTTAAATGTTTCTTCAAAAATGGAACTAATTGCACCATATTATGAACATCTATTACCTGATTCTGCTTTTATAAAAAAAATAAATTCATTAAAAAGACGAAAAGATATTAAGTATTATATATATACTGGAACTAAACCAGATATAGAAACTCATATAAAAAATACTAAATTAGCCTCATTTTATCCAGAATTTATTGTTGGTGAAGGTGATGGATTAGTAACAATAGAAAATGCAAAATTAGAAGGAGCTAAATTATATACATTCGATTTACCACATAACAAAATTTATTCAAATAACAATGTTTTAAAAATATTGCAAAATAATCTTTTTTCTGAATTACACACAGTAAATATTCCTGAAATTTCTGATGACAATTTCCCTGAAACCAAAAAAGAATTAGAAGAAAAAATTTTTGAAGAAAACAAGAAAAAAGAGTATGATTCTGCTATTTATATAAAACCTCAAAAATATATTAAAACTAAATTATTGAATTTTAAAGAACAATTATTATATTCTGAAAACATTAAATACGGAAAAATATATAATTTAGATGGGAACATTTTTTTAGTTACAGATAAAGGTGTTTATGATATTGATGGGAAAAATATTTTAAACAAAAAAATATTAGGGAGTTTAGAATATAAAAATAGATTATATGTAACTACAATTAATGGCGTTTATGCTATAGATAATAGTTCTAATAATTTTATAAAAATTAGAAATATTGATTTTAGTATTCATGATAATGTGTTTTATTTACCAGAAATTAGAAAATATATTTATGTTGATTACAAAGATGGAATGGCTACAATATATGAAAATGATAAAATCATAGATGAAAATGCTATGTTTATATCACTGAAAATAATGAATAACAATTTTTATATGATTTTAGGTAATAAAATTTTAAAAAGGAATACTGAAGGTTGGTCTTCTGTTATTATTAAAAATGGCATTGAAGATATCTTAAATAAAAAAATTGGTTTTTTTAAAGACTATTTTTCCAGAGCTTATTACTTATATATATTAACTTCTGATTATAAATTAATTGTATATGATAACAAAAATAAAACAGCTCAAATTTTAGGAGATAGTGATGTAGGAACCTTTAAATTGTTAGAAAATAATGAAAAATTATGGATTTTTGATAAAAATTATATTACTTATATAGATTTGAAAAATAAGATCTTTCCTGGAGAATATCAATCTATTACTGATTTTAATATTATAGATGTTATAAATTATAAAAAAGATTCTTTTTTACTTTTTATTAAAAAAGATGGGGGATATGAGTTATGGGAAACATATTATTTAAAAAATTCATATTAATTTTATTTTTTATTATATGCATAAATATTTTTGCACAGACTTTTTTAGAACAGGCAGAAGTCTATTACTTTAATGGTAAAAATGCCTTTCAAACACAAGATTTTAAGAGTGCTGAAAAATTTTTTGAAGAAGCATTAAAATTATCTTCTCAAATTGAAATAAAATATCCTGATATTAGATATATGTTAGGATGGGCAAAATTTAACTTAAAAAAATACGATGAAGCAGAAAAGTATCTAAAATATTTTACTGATGATCCTAAAGTTAAAATAGCTTTGGAAAGTATAAAAAGTGGAAATATTCAAGAAGATCTTCATTTTGAATCTTTGAAAGTTAAATCAACTATTAGTCCAACTAAAACTTCAAATGAAAATATAAAAATAGGAATATTCTATTATATTATTGTATCTTTTGTTATATTATTTATTATCGCTATTTTAGCTTCTTTATTCTATTTTTTCATTCTAAAAAAGTATTCTTTTATCAACAAAGCTAACCAAGAGACATCTGATGAACTTGATTTTCAAGAAGAAGAGCTGGAAGAAGTATCTTCTATACCTATGGAAGAAATATTTGAAGTAAAAATTGATGAATTAGAAGAATTATGGGAAGAATATGAAAACATGAAAAATAAAATGGATGTAACTGAAGAAGAAGAAATTACAGAAATAAAAGAAGTGCAACCAAATCAAAGCATGGAAACTACCATAGAAGAGTTAAATGTAGATGAAATATTAAATGAAGAAGATTTAAAAACTGATGATTTAAATATTGATATAGAAGATGTTTTAGAAGTTGAAAATGAAGAAAATTTAAACCCAAAATCAGAAATTAATGAAAATGAAGAAAGTAATTCTGTTGAAAATGTTGAAGAAGAAGAAGAAGAAGAAAAAAAACCTGAATTTGAAGAAGATAAAATAGAAAATCTTGATAATATTGAGACTATTAAACCAAATATTGATGTTATTACTAAGTATAACAAAATAATGAATGAACCAGAAGGAAGTATTGTTGTATCTAATATTAATGGCTTAAAAAGTTTAGATAAGATTGATGAAGAGATTGCAAAAAAAGGTGGGCAATATTCTAAAGTAGAGTTACATTCTATTTTTAAAGAAATATTTGCAGAAAAAAACAGAGACTCTATTATGTTAGAATAATTGGAGCGGGCGACGGGACTCGAACCCGCGACCCTCAGCTTGGGAAGCTGATGCTCTACCAACTGAGCTACACCCGCATATCCAATGAAGTATTATATCATTTTTTTAAAATTTTTTCAAGGGGGTTATTATGAGAGATAAACTATTTAAATATGTTTTAATAATATCAATATCTTTAATGACTATTTTAGTACTCTTTTTTTTACCTTTAGTTTTTTCAGGAAAATTAATACTTAATCCAATTTTTTTAACATTAGGACAGTTGCAAATTAGATGGTATGGTTTATTAATCGCTTCAGGAGTTTTTATTAGTTTCTATTTAGCAAATAACACAGCTAAAAATTGGGGAATTTCAGAAGATGAACTTTCTACAGCTGTTATGATTGGCATTATTTTTTCAATTATTGGAGCAAGATTATATTATGTTATATTCAATTGGGACATATACTCAAAAATGCCATCAGAAATATTTAAGACCTGGCATGGTGGAATGGCTATTCATGGTGGAATATTAGGAGCTTTGTTATCTATCTATATATATACTAAATTAAAGAAAAATATATCTTTTAATTTTCTAAAAGGTTTGGATTTAATGGCTCATGTTTTGCCTTTAGGACAAGCAATTGGAAGATGGGGAAACTTTTTTAACTATGAAGCATACGGCGGACCAACTGATTTACCTTGGAAAATGTTTGTTCCTAAACCCTATAGAATTCCTGGATATGAAAACTTTGAATATTTCCATCCTACATTTTTATACGAATCATTGTGGGATTTAGGTATATTTCTATTCTTATTTTATTATGCTAGAAACAAGAAAAGATTTGATGGAGAAATATTTTCTTTATATTTAATCTTATATTCATTAGGAAGAGCATGGATAGAATTACTAAGAACAGATTCTTTAATGTTTTTAGGAATGAAGGTAGCTGTATTAATTAGTATTTTATTCATATTCATTGGAGTTTTATTATATTTTGCATTAAAAAAGAATTTATCTAAAGGAGGGAATTTATGAAAAAAGTTTATATTGGAAAGGCTATGGACGTTGAACCTATAACATATGATGATGGAATAAAGGTTAAAAAAGCCCACAAAAGGGTATTAATAGGAAATAAATTAGGAGCTCCAAACTTTGTTATGAGATTATTTACATTAGAAAAAGATGGTTTCTCACCAAAACACACTCATGATTGGGAACATGAAGTGTTTGTATTAAAAGGAAAATTAGAAGTATTTAATGGGGAAGAATACGTTGTCGCTGAAGAAGGAGATTTTGTGTTTGTACCTCCAAATGTTGAACATCAATTTAAAAATATTAATGATGGAGAAAGTCAATTTATATGTGTAATACCAAAAAGTGGAGGGGAATAATAATTGAAATTAATTGATACACATTGCCATTTAAATTTAATAAAAAACAAAGAAAATATTATTAATTCTTTTGAAGAAAATAATATGGAATTTGTTATCGAAGTTGGAATAAACGTTGAAAATTCATTTAAAGCCCTAGAATTATCAAACAATTATAAAAATATTTTTTGCTCTGTAGGAATACATCCAAATGATTCGAAAGAATTAGCAAAAAAAGATTACGATTCTATAAACGTGTTAGCAAAAAATGAAAAAGTGATAGCAATAGGGGAAATTGGATTAGATTATTATAGAGAATACACGACAAAAAATGAACAATTTGAATCTTTTTCTAATCAACTCCAAATTGCTAAAGAAAATAATCTGCCTGTTATTTTACATATCAGAGAGGCTTATGAGGATGCCTATAACTTCCTACTAAATGAAGGAATACCTGAAAAAAAAGGAGTTGTTCATTGTTTTTCATCTGACTGGAAAACAGCTAAAAAATTTTTAAATCTTGGATTATATATTGGAATTGATGGCCCTATAACTTTTAAAAACAATCATAATTTAATTGAAGTTGTTAAAAATACACCTATAGAATATATACTACCAGAGACAGATTCTCCATTTTTAACTCCTGTACCATTTAGAGGAAAAAAGAACAATCCATTATATGTAAAATTTGTTATTGAAAAGATTGCAGAAATTAAAGGAATACATCCAGAAGCTTTATCTGAAATATTTTTAAAAAATTCAAAAAACTTATTTAATATATAGGAAACTCATTATGAGTTTCCTATTATTTTTATGATATAATTAATTATATATCTAAACTATATGAAGGTGAGAAAAATATGAAAATAATCAAAGTTAAAAGAAATAAAATTTATACAATTAAAATAATAGGTGAATTTACATTATATGATACACATATTTTTAATATGGAAATATCAGATTTGATTAATAAAAAAGATATTTCAACTATTATTATTGATTTTTCTGCTTTAACTACTATTGATAGCTCTGGAATTGGCCAATTAATTTCATTGAAAAAAAAGCTAAATGAATCCAATAAAGAGCTAATATTAATAAATATGGATGAAAAAGTTAAAAAATTATTTTCTTTATTAAAATTACAAGAAGTTTTCAATATACAATAATAAAGGAGGAGTTTTATGAAAATATTAATATTTTATTCTTCTATCTTTATAGCTATTTTAGGTGTTTTTTTTTCAAAAATTCCTATATTACCTATAGTGATAGAATCATTAGCAGCTATAGTATTTTCTATGATATTTGAAAAAGGAAAGTGGCTGTATTTAATACTTTTTTTCATTATATTCACATTTATTATAACCAATTATATGCCTACATTCAATTTTATATTATCAATTATATAATAGAAATAAAAATGAAAAATTGCAATAATAGAAAACATTTGAACTAATTAAAGTTGAGGTGATAAAATGATAAAAACTTTAAGATTTGTATTTGAAAAAGAATTAAGACAAAGATCATATTTTTATATAATCATTTCTATATTATTATTTCTTCCTAATGATTTAGGAAATTTATTTGCAGTATTATTTTCATCTTCATTATTTACAAGAGAAATTGAAAATAAAAACTTTACATTAATATCTACATTACCTATATCTAGAATGGATTTATATTTATCATATTACATATTAGGAGCAAGTTTATTATTGTTTTCAAAATCTTTATATTATGGAATAACAAAAAATTCAGATTTTTATGCTTTATTCGGCACATTATTATTTTTTGCTTTTTTCTATGGATTAAGTGTATTAACTTCTATAAAAGGGTTAGGAGGAATATATGTACCCATATCTATATGGTTAGTAGATTTATTTTTAAAATCTAATAATCTAATTAAAGACTATAGTTTAGTTTCTCAAAAAAATATATTTATTAATATTATTTCTTTATTTTTATTTATCTCTGTAATGTTCATTTTCCATTTTTCTGATTCTTCTAATTACACAAAAAATAAAAACAAATTATTTACTATAATAGGTCTTATCTTTATATTCATAATTTTAGCTTGGCTTATTACTAATTCGATGAGGTGATTATATGATTGAAGTCATAAATCTAGAAAAATCTTATGGTCCAAAACCTGCTTTAATAGATATTAACCTTACTATTAACCCTGGTGATATTTATGTTTTAGTAGGGCCAAATGGAGCAGGAAAAACTACTACATTAAAATGTATATACGGTGATTTAAAAGCCGATGAAGGAAAAATTTTAATATATGGAAAAAAATTAAATAAATTTAGAAAAAGAGATATTTCTGTTTTACTTGAAGATAGAACAACATTTAAAGGACTTTTCCCTTATGATTATGCTGAATTATGGAAAATTTTATATCCAAATTGGAATGAAAAAATATATAAAGAATTAATGATGGAATTTGATTTACCTATTACTAAACCTGTTCACACTTATTCCTCAGGTATGAAAACGCTTTTTTATATCATTCTTATGTTTTCAACGCAATCAAAAATAATGATTCTTGATGAACCAACACAAAATATAGATCCCGTAAAAAAAGACAAAATATTAAAAATGTTAAAGGATTTTGTTTCAAATAATGAAAATATTGTAATAATGTCTACTCATCACATAGAAGAAGTTGAATTAATTGCTACAAGATTTGCAATAATAAATTCTGGCAAAACTACGTTTGAAGGCGATATTGAAAAAGCTTTATCAGATCATAAAATAGTGAGACAAAGTGAAATGACTGAGGAAATGGAAATTATCACTCCTTTAGATGATGGAATATTAGTAAAAACAAAAGAAAACATTGGAAGATTACCTGATTTTAGAGAAGTAGTTCTTGGCTATTTAAAGAAATAAACATGTATTTTTAAAATATATTTTTCCCCAATTATCATCATTCTAAAATAATTATAGTGCAATTTTTAATAAAATTGCACTTTTTTTATTTTACCTCTTGTAAATAATATATCTTTTATGTTATAATTTGATTATGATATTCTTGATTCTAATCAAATTTAATTAAAACATTATTTATTCTTAATATTTTATAAGGGAGGGATAGTATGAAAAAGTTTTTACTTGTTTTACTTTTAACATTTTCACTTGTAGCTTTTTCTTCAAATGTTTTAGTTGTGGGAACAACCGATAAGATTAGAACTTTGGATCCTGCAAAATGTTATGATTATTTCTCAAGTAACATTCTTCAAAATGTATTAGTTGGATTAGTTGACTATGAGGTAAATACTTCTAACCTTGTTCCAGCTTTAGCTGAAAAATGGGAAGTTTCACCAGACGGTTTAGTATATACATTTTATCTAAGAAAAGATGCAAAATTTGAAGATGGTACTCCAATCGATGCATCTGTAATGAAATACTCTATCGACAGAGCGATGAAATTAAATGGAGACCCAGCATTTTTGTTAACAGATATTGTTGATAGTACAAAAGTTGTAGATAATTATACTTTCCAAATCAAATTAAAGTATCCATTCTCTGCTTTTGTTTCTGTATTAGGATATACTGTAGCTTGGCCTGTAAATCCTAATTTATATCCTGAAAACGGATTCTATGAAGGTGCTCCTTCTGCTTCAGGGCCTTATAAAATCACAGAATGGATTAGAGATGTAAGAATTGTTTTAGAAAGAAATGAAAAATATTATGGTCCTGCACCAAAAACCGATAAAGTTGTAATTACATTTTATGAAAGTGCTGCAACTTTAAGATTAGCATTAGAAACAGGTCAAATAGATATAGCATTTAGACATTTGGATCCAAGAGATATTAGCGATCTTGAAAATAATCCTAATATCAATGTTTTAAAAGGTAGCAGCCCACAAATCAGATATCTTGTATTAAATACACAACAAGCTCCATTCTCAAATCCTTTAATAAGGAAAGCAATAATGTACGCAGTTGATAGACAAAGAATAGTCGATGATGTTTTTGTAGGATTAGCTCAACCTTTATATTCAATGGTTCCTATGGGAATGTGGAGTCACGAAGATATATTCCCAAAAAGAAATTTAAGAGCAGCTAAGAGATTATTGCAACAAGCTGGTTATTGGACAGATAAACCATTAACTATAGATTTATGGTATTCACCAACTCATTATGGTACAACTGAAGCAGATGTTGCTCAAGTATTAAAAGAATCATTAGAAGAAACAGGAATCATAAAAGTTAACATTAAATATGCAGAATGGTCTACATATGTTGATTATTTCTTAAATGGAACAATGGGATTGTTCTTATTAGGTTGGTATCCTGATTACATTGATCCTGATGATTATCTATGGCCATTCTTAAGTATAAACGGTGCAAAATCAATGGGTAGTTTCTACGAAAACCCAATTACGGAATCTATAATGAAAGCAGCTAGAGTTTGCGTAGATCAAAATACAAGATCTGATCTTTATGAACAAGTACAAAATCATTTAGTTGTTGATGTTCCTAATATTCCATTGTGGCAGGGTGTAGCAGTTGTTGCATCTCAAAAAAACATTAAAGGTGTATTACTAGAACCTACACAAATATTTAGATATTATTTAATCGAAAAGAAATAATACTTTCCCCGCCCACCGGCGGGGTTTTTAAAAGAGGTGATGAATTTGTCCTTAAAAGATTACATACTCACACGTATTTTATTAGCTATACCTATGATGTTCATCCTATTAATCGTTATTTTTTTCGTTCTTAGAATTATACCAGGCGATCCTGTATTAGCTATGTTAGGCGGAAAAGCTCCACAAGAAGTTATAGAACAAAAGCGTCATGAATTAGGATTGGATAAACCTATTATTGTACAATTTTTTGATTATGTTGGAAATCTTTTAAAAGGTGATTTGGGTAAATCCACACTTACCTCAAGGCCAGTGTGGAACGAAATTAAAGATAGATTTCCAGCAACAGTAGAATTAACCTTATTTGCTTTTATAATTGCAGTTTTAATAGGTATATTTTGGGGAAGTGCTGCGGCAGCGCATAGAGATGGGCTAATTGATATTTCAGCAAGGGTTTATGCAGTATTCATATATGCAATACCAGTTTTTTGGTTTGGATTAATGATGCAATATTACTTTGGAATGATATTAAGATGGTTACCTGTTGCGGGAAGACTATCCCCTATTGTTTCATTAGACAATAAAACAGGATTTTTTATATTTGATTCAATAATTTCAGGAAATTGGGAAGCTTTTATTGATGTTTTAAAACATTTATTGATGCCTGGCGTTACTCTTGGTTTAGTTATTTCAAGTATATTCTTAAGGATGGTAAGAAATAATACAATATTAATGTTATCTCAAGATTTTTCTACTGCAGCTAGAGCTCGTGGAATTAGTGAGCGAAGAGTTTTATATAAACACGCATTAAGAAATGCAATGGTCCCAATTTTAACAGTTATGGGGTTACAATTAGCTATTTTATTAGCTGGTGCTGTTTTAACTGAAACAACTTTTTCATGGCCTGGTTTAGGAAGTTATCTTGTTATGAAAATTAGATATAGAGATTTCCCAGCTATTCAAGGAACTATAGTATTTTTTGCATTTTTCGTTATTATTATTAGTATAATTGTTGATATAATCAATGCGCTCATCGATCCAAGAGTAAGATATTGAGGTGATAAAATGGAAGAAAAATTTTTTTCACATAAAATAGGGAATTTTTTTAAAGAACTTTTTAAAACTGGAACTGGATGGATCACTTTTTTCGGAGCAATGATATTACTTTTCTATGTATTAATGGCTATTTTTGCTCCACAATTAGCTCCATATAATCCCATTCAAAGAGTTGGAAAATCTTTAAGCGCTCCAAATAACCAATTTATATTTGGTACAGATAATCTCGGTAGGGATATATTTAGTAGAATATTATATGGTGCAAGGATTGCTCTATCAATAGCCTTTATCTCAGTTGGATTTGCAGCTATTTTTGGAATACCTTTAGGACTATTATCGGGGTATATAGGTGGTCCCTTAGATAGAATTCTCACATTAGTAATGGATGCTATTTATTCTTTCCCTGGTTTAATTTTAGCTATTGCTATTGCAGCTGTTCTAGGACCTGGAATGATAAATATTGCATTATCAATTGCTGTAGTTTATACTCCAACATACTTTAGGGTTATAAGAAATCAAGTTTCTGGAATTAAAAACGAACTTTATGTTGAAGGAGCTAGAGCAATTGGAGCAAAAAATTGGGAAATATTATTTAAATATATTTTACCGAATGTATTACCTTCTGTAGTTGTTGTTTTATCAATGAATCTCGCAGATGCTATTATGACAGAGGCAGGTTTGAGCTTTTTGGGGCTTGGAATTGCTCCACCAACACCAGATTGGGGATATGATTTAAGTAATGGCCAAAGATTTGTTTTATCAAGAGCATGGTGGGGAATATTATATCCAGGTATGGCAATAATCACTATAGTATTAGGATTTTCTCTTTTTAGCGAAGGACTTAATGAACTACTGAATCCTACTATTCGTGAAAGAAGGTGATTTTTTATGATATTACAAATAAAAGATTTAAATATAAATTACGAAGTAAGAAATGGCTTTGTAAATGCTGTACAAAATGTTAATATAACCTTATCTGAAAATGAAACATTGGGCTTAGTTGGAGAATCTGGTTGTGGAAAATCAACTTTAGGTAAATCATTATTAAAGATATTACCTAAAAATGCAAAAATTGATGGTGAAATATTATTTAAAAATGAAAATATAGCAAAGTTTGATGAAAAAAGCATGAGAAAAATCAGAGGAAAACATATTTCTATGATATTTCAAGATCCAATGACTTCATTAAACCCTATAATGAAAGTAAAGGATTTATTTTTAGAAACAATAAAGTCGCATTATCCAGATATTCCAGAAGATGAAGCACTTGAAATGTCTGGTAAAATACTATCAGATGTTGGGATAGATCCTATAAGAATGAACGAATATTCATTTCAATTTTCTGGCGGAATGAGACAAAGAGTTATGATCGCTTTATCATTGGTTCTTAAACCAGAAATTGTTATAGCAGATGAACCCACAACATCTTTAGATGTTATTGTACAAGCACAAATAATGGCTGTATTAAAAAAATTAAAAGATGAACATAGAATGTCTATGATTTTAATTACTCATGATCTAGGCGTTGTTGCTGAACTAGCAGATAGAATAGGAGTTATGTACGCTGGACATTTAGTTGAACTATCAACAGCTGAAAAAATATATTATGAACCAAAACATCCTTATACACAAGCTTTATTAAAATCTATACCAAACACAAATATCGATGATAGAGAATTGCGATATATTCCTGGAGATTTACCAAATCTAGTAAAACCTCCAAAGGGATGTAGATTTGCATCTAGATGTCCTTATGCAAAAAGCATATGTCATGAACAAATTCCTCCAGATTTTGAAGTTGAAGGCACAAGAGTCAAATGCTGGTTATATGAGAAGGTGAAAGCATGAAGGATAATTTAATTGAAGTAAAAAATCTAAAAAAATACTTCCCTTTAAAAAGATCTATAACAGAATTCTTAACAGGGAAAGAACAAAAATTTGTAAAAGCTGTTGATGATATATCTTTTACGATAAAAAAAGGTGAAACATTGGGGTTGGTTGGAGAATCTGGTTCAGGAAAAACAACAACTGGAAGAATGGTTTTGAGGCTATTAGAACCTACCTCTGGTACAATTAAAATTAATGATATAGACATCACATCTTTAACCGCTGAAGAATTAAGAAAATTCAGAAAAAAAATACAAATTATTTTTCAAGACCCTATGGCTGCACTAAATCCTTATATGAAAATAGGTGAAGCAATACGTCATGCATTACAAATACATAAAATAGGCAAAAGTTATTCTGAACAAAAACAAATAGTATATGATATTATGGAAAGGGTAAATTTAAAACCCGCTGAAGAATATTATAATAGATATCCACGTGATTTATCTGGTGGTCAAAGACAAAGAGTTGTTATAGCACGCGCTCTAGTTTTAAAACCTGAATTTGTAGTTGCTGATGAAGCAATAGCAATGTTAGACGTTTCTGTAAGATCACAATTATTAAAATTAATGATCGATTTAAAAGACGAATTCAATTTAACTTATTTATTTATTACCCATGATTTAGCTACAACTAAATATATATGTGATAGGATTGCCGTTATGTATCTTGGAAAAATAGTTGAAATAGGAACATTTGAAGATATATATAGAAATCCTGCACATCCTTATACAAAAGCTTTAATTTCAGCAGTTCCAGAACCCGATCCTAAATTAAAAAAACAAAAAATCATTCCTCAAGGTGAAGTCCCTAACGCTGTTAATCCACCAAAAGGGTGTAGATTCCATCCAAGATGCCCTTATGCAATGGATATATGCAAAATAGAAGAACCTCCTACAATAAAACTTGATCAACAACATGAAGTTAATTGTCATCTATTTAATAAATAAAATAAGCCAGAATTTTCTGGCTTATTTTATTTACAATATATTATATAGATAATATAAAAATTTAAGAAAATCTGCGATTCTAGATTGAAGAAGGTGAATTTATGATTTTAAAAAATATTTTAATAGTTGATCCAGTTGATGGCGAATATACAGGTGAAATTTCTATAAAAAACAACATTATTGAAAAAGTTATTAAAAAAAATGTTGAATATAAATATATTTTAATGCCAGGTTATGTTGATACACATACACACGGATACAAAGGCATAGATATTATGAATATAGAAAAAAACGATTTAAAAAAATGGTCAGAATTAAATTTTTGTCATGGGGTTACAAGATTCTATCCTACTACAGTTTCTGCTTCTATAAATAAATTAAAAAAAATAATAAACAATTTTCAACCTACATTATCTGCTAAAGGCCTTCACTTAGAAGGGCCATATATAAGTAAAATAAAAAAAGGTGCTCAAAATGAAAAATATATATTTAAGCCGTGTATTGATGATTTAAAAAAAATAATAAATGAAAAAATAAAAATTATTACTATGGCACCAGAAATAGAAAATTTTTTTAATGTAATTTCTTACTTAAAAAAACATAAGGTTATAATATCATTGGGACATTCAAACGGAGATTATTTTATTTTCAAAAAAGCAATTGAAAATAAAATAAATAGGATTACACATTTCCCAAATGCCATAAAAGAACTACATCATAGAGAAATAGGCGGAGTTGGTGCAGGTTTGCTTGAAGATTTTAAAATTGAATTAATTGCCGATAAAATTCATTCTTCTTTAGAATTTATAAAATTAATATATAAAACTAAAAATATCAAAGATATTATATTAATTACTGATTCTATCCCTGCTACAAATTTAAATGACGGAGAATATGAACTAGGAGGTTTAAAAATTTTTGTAAATAATAAAAAAGCTACGTTAAAAAACGGAATAATCGCTGGAAGCACTTTAACCTTTGATATTGGTGTAAAGAATTTTCATAATATATCAAATTGTTCTTTAAAAGAATTGGCCTTAGTTTCTTCATATAATGCATTAAAGGATCTAGGTGTAAAAAATGAAGGAAGAATAAAAGAAGGTTATATTGCAAATCTTATTTTATTAAATAAAAGCCTTAAAATAAAAAGTACCTTTTTTGAAGGAATACGCGTTTTTTATAATGAACATTTGTAAAAAATTGCCCTTAATCGGGCAATTTTTTCCTTAATATATCCATTTCTTCTAAATCAAGATCAACTTTTACTATTACATTAGGATTTGCTATTTCAACTTTACCTTCTTCTTGGCCTTTTCTCATTTTTATCATTTCTGGCATAATAACTTTTATAGGATCACCTTTTGGTTTAATTATTTCAACCTCTTCACCAACTGCTATTTTACTTCGTATTTCTAAAATGCTTTTATTATCTCTAGTTTTCTTTATCACTTTAGCAACAATTTCATGTGTCTTGTTATAAGATGATGAGTCATAATTTTGTCCTTCTGGACCAGGATTTCCAAAATAAAATCCTTTTGTATATTTTCTATTACTTACTGAATTTAAATAGTCCATCCATCTAGGATTATATTCAAAATTTCCTTGATAATATTTATCTATTGCTTCTCTATAAACTTTTGTAACTATAGCGCCATAATATATACCCTTCATTCTACCTTCTATCTTTAAACTATCCACTCCTGTATCTAAAATTTGATCTAAAAATTCTATGGTACATAAATCACGAGAATTCATTATAAATGTTCCTCTTTCATCTTCATAAATAGGATAATATTCACCAGGTCTGTTTTCTTCTACTAAATGATATTTCCATCTACATGGTTGGGCGCAGGCTCCTCTATTAGCATCTCTTCCGGTTAAATAATTACTGAGCAAACATCTTCCAGATATAGACATACACATTGCACCATGAACAAAAACTTCTAACTCTACATCTGGAACCTTTTCACGAATTTGTTTAATTTCTTTTAATGATAATTCTCTAGCTAAAATTACCCTTTTAGCTCCCATTTCTTTCCATACTTTGACACTCATCCAATTAGTGTTACTTGCCTGTGTACTCACATTTATTTCTAAATTTGTATTATCTCTTACAACTTTAAATACTCCTAAATCTGCTACAATTACTGCATCGACACCTGCTGATTCTAAAAATTTAGCATAATCTGCAACTTTTTCTATTTCATTATTATGTGCAATAATATTTAAAGTAACATAAATTTTTTTGCCCAATGAATGAGCATATTTTACTGCTTCTATAATTTCTTCATTGGAAAAATTCCCTGCTAATGCTCTCAAATTGAAAAATTTTCCGCCAAGGTAAGCTGCATCAGCTCCATAGCGGAAAACCATTTTTAATTTCTCCATATTACCAGCAGGGGAAAGCAATTCAACCTTTTTCATTGTCTTTCCTCCTAAAATTCTAGTTAATTTCAATAAGTTCTATTTCAAAAGTTAAGTCCTTTCCAGCTAATGGGTGATTAGTATCCATTTTTACTGTTTCATCTGTAACTTCTAAAATTTTTGCTAAAAACACATTCCCAGATTGATCACCTAATTGAACTGTTTGCCCTAGAGCTTCATCTATATTTGGTGGAAAACTTTGTCTTGGTAATTCAAATACCTTTTCTTCAGTATATTCACCATAAGCTTCATTTGCAGGAATAGTAAAAGTCTTTTTTTCTCCAACTTCCATATCCATTACAGCTTTATCAAATCCTGGAATAACTTGCCCTGAACCTGCTGTAAATTCTAAAGGTTCCCTTCCTTCTGAAGAATCAAATATACTACCATCATTTAATGTTCCTTTATAATGTAATTTCACAATACTTCCTTTTTGTACTTTCATATTAGTCCGCCTTTCTCTTTTTTTCTTTTGCTTTTGATATAATAGGCTTTCTGCCTCTCTTTTTCTTTTTAAATGCTTGTAAAATAATCTCTGCTTCTTCAAATGGCACAGTCATGAATGAGAATTTATCAAGTATTCTAACATCTTTTAAATAAATATTTTGTAGATTTGTATATTCTTTTATCATATTTTTTAATTTTTCTATTGTTAAATCATCTTCTCTTCCTAAAGCAACAAATAGTCTTGTTTTACCTTTTTTATCAACAGAAGAAACTTCTTTAATTTCCCTATAATTTCTTTCATCAAGCTCATCTTGAAATGCATACTTTAATACAGCTGCCATTACTTCTTGTGGATCGTGATCCTCAAGCATTTCCTGGGCTAATTCCATATAATTTTCATATACTTCGTGCTCTAAAATACTGTTTATTTCACTTTTTATTCTTAATTTTTTTGTTTCTATTACATCCCTAACCTTTGGGATTGGCTTTTTCTTTATATTGCTTTTTGAAATTCTTTTAATAAATAATAACTTTCTATACTCTTCTGGAGTTACAAAAGTAATAGCTGTTCCTTCTTTACCTGCTCTTCCTGTCCTTCCTATTCTATGCACATAAGATTCCGGATTTTGAGGTAATGAATAATTAATAACATGAGTTAAATCATTTATATCTATACCTCTCGCTGCTACATCCGTTGCTACAAGAATATTTGCTCTTTTAGTTTTAAATTTTCTTAGTATTCTTTCTCTTTGATATTGGGACAAATCACCATGTAAAGCCTCTGCATTATATCCTCTATCAATTAATCTATTAGAAACTGTATCCACATCGACTTTAGTTCTACAAAATACTAATCCATAAAATTCTGGTTCTATGTCAACAATCCTACACAAAGCCTCAAATTTATCTTGTTCAGATACCTCAAAATATATTTGTTCTGTTAATTCAGTGGTTAATTGCTCAGGTTTTACAGATATAATCTTATAATTTTTCATGTGTTTTTTGGCTAATGAAATAATTCTCGAAGGCATTGTTGCAGAAAATAACAATATTTGTCTTCCTATTGGTGCATTTGATAAAATTTCTTCAACATCATCTATAAACCCCATATCTAACATTTCATCCGCTTCATCAAGAATAAAATATTTTACATTACTTAAATTTAATGTTTTCCTTCTTATATGATCTAATACTCTACCAGGAGTACCAACAACAATGTCAATCCCTTTTCTCAATCTACTAATTTGATTTTCAATTGATTGACCGCCATAAATAGGAAATACATTTAATTTATTATTTCCTTTTAATGAGTTAATTTCTTCTGCAACTTGTACAGCTAATTCTCTCGTTGGGGTTAAAATTATTGCTTTTACTTTTTTTGAAGGCTTTAACTTTTCTATTAAAGGTAATCCAAACGCAGCTGTTTTACCTGTTCCTGTTTGGGCTTGACCAATAATATCAACATCCTGATCTAATAACAATGGTATTACCTTTTCTTGTATTGGTGTTGGTTCTTCAAACCCTTTCTTTTTCAGTGCTTTTAATGTACTTTCTGATAAACCTAATTCTCTAAACTTTTCTAATTTTACCATTTTCTACCTCTTTCCATAATATTTTTTTCAGGTATTCTAATGCCAGAATATACCCATCGAGTCCTAACCCTGTAATTTGTCCATCACACACAGGGGCTATTACACTATTTTTTCTAAATTCTTCTCTTTTATATATATTAGAAATATGCAATTCTATTTTAGGAGTTTTTATTATTTCCAACGCATCTCTAATTGCATAACTATAATGTGTATAAGCTCCTGCATTAATTATTAACCCTTTGAAATCATACTTTTGAAGCCTATTTATTATTTCACCTTCAATATTTGATTGAAAAATTTCCACTAAAATGCCATTCTTCATAGACCAATCTTTGGCTTTTTCAATTAAATCTTCATAAACAAAGCTTCCATAAAATTCTTTTGGGCGTTTCCCTAACATATTAAGGTTAGGACCATTAACTATTAATATCATATCATAATTCCTCCATTATTTATTTTATAAATATCTTTCTTAACTCAAACTTTCCAATATTGTTACTACAACAAGAAAATAATTCTTTACAATTAAATTTGAAATTTCTTCAATAAAAATTATATATGTAAATCTATTATATTCATTTTTTCAATTTCCACATGTCCTATTTTTTTTATTATTGGTAAATAAATTTCATTCATTTCATTTATTTTTTTATCTTGTAAAATTTTTTCTTTTAGTTTTTTCAAATTAATTTCTTTATTATATATGTTCTTTGGCAATATTTTTTCTAAAAATTCTAAAATAAGCTTTTTATCTTTCTTATTTATATCTTTATAGAAAAGTTCTATTTCTTTTTTTATTCCCCATCCAACTGCTAAACCGTGCGATATTCCTGTATAACTTTCAAATGCATGTCCCAACGTATGTCCTAAGTTCAAAAAATGCCTTATATTATTGTCAAAAGGATCTTTTGAAACAATATTCAATTTTCTTTTTACAGCATATTTTATAATTTTTATTATCACATCAATATTTCTTTTTTTTATCCTTTCCATATTTTCTAAAAATAATGAAATATTCCCATCGATAATCCCAATTTTAAAAGCTTCTATTATTCCTTCTAAATAATTTTCTTCTTTTTGAGATATAACAGTTAAAGGATCTATAATTACATTATTCGGGATTTTAAAAGTACCTATAACATTTTTTATATTTTCAAAATTAATAGCATTTTTCCCACCTATCGCTGCGTCAACTTGAGCTAATAATGTTGTAGGGTAAAATTGAAAGTTAATACCTCTTTTAAATGTAGCTCCTATAAATCCAATTAAATCTGTAACTGTTCCACCACCAACTGCATATATTATATCTCTTCTTCCCAAATTATTTTTTATTAAATACAAATATATACTTTTCACATTGTTAAAATCTTTTATTTTTTCGCCATCTTCTAAAATATATGGATTAATAAAATTATTATTATATATTTTATTTACACTTTTACTTACAAAAATATTTTTTTTGCCTTTTAAATCATTTATCCCTTTTATTTTTATATATACATTTTGAAAGTCATTATCTATTTTTTCTACTTTATAATCGAAAATATAATATAATATCTTAGCCGCCGATTCATATGGATCTAAATCAAATAATTCTATCTTTTCAAACTCAAAATATAATTTCTTTCTTTTTCTCCATATTTCATATATTTTGTCTTTCCCTTCATTTAAAAGTGGCCTATTTTCTATTTCAACTCTTTTTATTAATTCTTCAACAGGAACATACAAAAAAAATGTTTTATGTTTTTTTAATAATTTTCTATTTTTACTATTTAAGATTACTCCTCCGCCTGTTGATATTATTGCATCCATATTTTCTGTTTTCTCAAGAATCTCACTTTCTATTTTCCTAAAATAAGATTCCCCATTATATCTAAATATTTCTTTTATAGTCTTACCTACATATTTTTCTATTTCAGAATCCAAATCTATAAATTTTTTATTTAATACATCACTTAAAATTTTACCTATTGTTGTCTTTCCAGAACCCATCATTCCAATCAAATATATCGGCACTGTTGTACCTCCTTATGATTTCACTCATATTATCATTTCCAAATCTATCAATTATGCTTTCCATTAGTATTAGGGATAAAGCATTTTCAAAAATAATAACGCTTGATGGAATTATAGTAACATCAGATCTTATATAAGGAGACTTTGTTTCTTTATTATTCCTTAAATCAACTGAATTTAAAGAATTCCCCAATGTCGGAATAGGCTTTAAATAAACAGAAACTTCTATATTTTCACCGTTTGTAAAACCTGACTCTATTCCTCCAGCATTATTTGTTTTTCTTCTAATTTTATCCTCTTCTAAATAAAATTCATCATGATATTCTCTTCCTGATAACGAAAAATCTTCATTACCAATAATAATTCCTTTTACAGAAGGTATTGATAAAAATAGCTGTCCAATTTTTGAATCAATTCTATCAAAAATTGTAGAATACCCACCAATTCCAGGTTTTATATTTTTTGCAATTACTTTTATGCTTCCGCCTAAAGTATCACCTTTTTTTCTCATTTCATCTATATATTCTTTTACTTTTAATGTTATCTCACCATTATTTATTTTTATTTTCCCTATACTTTTTATATATCCAAAAATTTCTATATTTAATTCCTTTAAGAATTGCTTTGCTATTGAGCCTAAAGCCGTTAAAACAACAGTCCATCTAGCGCTATTTCTTTCAGTATAAACATTTAAATCTGGTAATTTATACTTCATATACGAACTATAGTCACCATGACCTGGTCTTGGAATACTTCGAACTTCTTTTTCTGTGTTATCTCCTTTATTCTCTATCATTAAAGTTAAAGGTGATCCTGTAGTATAATTTTTCCAAGTCCCCGATATTATAGTTACTTTATCTTTTTCAATTTCCATTCTTTTTCCACGACCATATCCTTTTCTTCTTTTTAACAGATCTTCATTTATTTTTTCAATATTTATTTTTAAACCCGCAGGAATCCCTATTAATGTTCCTATCATAGCTACACCATGCGAATCTCCAGAAATACAATAATTCATACATACCTCCTAAACTTTCTCTATAACATAATTATCAATATTTCTCTTTTCAGAATTGATATTTATTCCTATTATATATATTTCATTTGAATTATTCATATATTTTTCATAATACTTCATTTCTTTTATTTGTTTTAG
>NZ_BAAHYY010000027.1:0-31004 GCF_054657315.1 Marinitoga arctica
TTTATACATATTGAAGAATCACTTAAAAGGCAGGCTATAAAAAGTAGTAGTAAAATTATTTCATTATAAAATTAAATTCAATAACGTTTTGTCCTTCTGGGGTTTTAGTTGAAATTGCATTAGCTAATCCTCCAAAATTACCTTCTAATTCGACACCTAAATAATCTTTTAAGAAAGAAATTACAGGTTTTAAATCTAAAAAGAATGTTCCAACATTACCTTCAGGGATTTTTGTTTTTAAATCATTATATAATTCATTATCAGAAAGTTTCACAGAATTATTTTCATATTTTTTAATCATATCTTTATTTAAATTAGAAATAACATATATTCCATTTTCTTTCCATATATACATTGTTATTATTTCATTTTCTATAGTTCTTGTTAGTTTTAAATACTCATTTCCTAATTTTTCACTTTTTATATCTTCAGAAATAGAAGATTCAATATCTTTAAATAAAACATCTGTTTTAACGGTAATTTTAATTCCAAAATCAGTAATTATTTCGCCTGTTTCTTCATCGGTTTTTAAGTTTAGAGTACCAGTAAACTTTGCCCATTCAAAATTATTAATTATTGTTTTAAGTAAATCTTCAGGAACATCTAAACCTAGATTAGACAATTCTGAAATTATATCTTCAGGTAAATAATATGTTTTTAAATAATATAATCCAAAAGTATTATCATCATTAGAAATATTAGAACTTGGAATAATTTCTTTATCAGTTAATAAGTTGAATTTGCTATATAAATATCCGTCTTTAACAGTTGAGTATCCATGTCCCTTAAATGTTGAAGTATTTATTTCTTCATATATACCGGTATTATTATATCTTTTTTGTGGAACAAAATTAAGTTCAGAATTTTCATATTCTTCCTTGTTTGTTGTAATAATTAAATAATCTTGTAAATCACTTTTTTTTATAATATAAAATAAATCTAGGGTGTCTTCAGGCATTAATGCATTAATAACTTTACTAAAAATATCAATATATTTTTTACCATCATTTAAAGGACCAAATATAAATCCAAAATCATATTTATTTTCTTGGGGTTCAATAATAAAAATACCGAAATTATTTTCCAAACCAGAATAAACATCATCACTTTCAAGTTCTAATGATTGAATATAAGCATCAATCATCCCAGTAATTAGAGTTTCTGCATAAGTTGGATCATCTAATATTTTTTGAAATGTAGGAACCGTTTTTAAATCTGAATACACATCTTTTGCATTATTTACAACAATAACGAGTTTTGAATTTGCTGGTATTACTTGATAAATATTTGCAAAAATACTAATAGAAAATAAGAATATAAATAATGTAATTAATACTTTTTTCATAGTTCACCTCCATAAAAATTTTCAATATAATTATATCATATAATATAAAAATTTACATAAAAAAAATCTTCGCTTAAAGCGAAGATTAAGGTTTTCCATAAGCTTTAAGAACCTCATTGATTAAAGGTTTCATATTATTTTTTGCTATTGTTACAGAATATTGATCAATAAGCATATCTCTAAACCACTTCTCAGTATTTGATTTAGGAATTAAATTGTTTTCAAATATTTCTGAATTATACATATCTTTAAAAACCTTAGAGAATACTGATCCTATTAATTCAGCAGCCACATCCTCTTTTTTTACGTTATTATAATTATGTACACCAGAAAAAGATACACCAGAAATCATATTACATCACCACCAAATCAGCATAAAGATACCCGGCAGCAGATAAATTTTGTATTATAGCAATAACATCCTGCGGAGTAGCTCCGGCAGCTTTTAAAGCATTTACGAGATTATATATAGTAGCTTCATTGTCGCCAACCTTTCCATTATCAACAGAAATTACAAAATTTCCATAATTAATAGTAAAATCCGCAACTTTAACTTTTCCACCAAAAACAATAGTTCCTGTTTTTTCATTGATAACTATTTTTGCTTTCGAATCTGGATCTATTTCGACTTCCTCAATTAATGCTAAAAATGATATTAAATCATCGGAAAATACATCTGGTATTTTAACTTTTATAGAAGAGGGATCCACAGCTTTTGCTAATTTTTGTCCAAATTGAGTATTTATAGACAATGCAGTTCTTGCTGCAGTTGTGATGTCAGGATTTCTAAGTAATACAGTTACAGTATCCTCAGAAACTATAGTAGAAGGGATTTCATTTTCAACAATAGCACCTTGAGGGATAACTCCATTAACTTTATTCCTTTTTTGAAGATTAGCTGTAGTACTAACTTCAGCACCTCCAGTTAACACGCTTCCTTGAGCTACAGCATAAACTTGACCATCTGCTCCATATAATGGAGTTTGAATTAAAAACCCGCCTTCTAAACTTTTCGAATCCCCAGCAGCTGTAACAACTATATCTAATTTCATTCCTTCTTTATAAAATGCAGGTATATCAGCAAATACGAAAACAACAGCAGAATTTTTTGTTGAAAAAGTATTTTGTATATTAACATTTAAATTTTTCATCATATTTGTAAGTAATTCTGAGGCAACGTTTCCAGAATCACCAGTTCCATTTAATCCAGTAACAACACCAATACCAAATAACTGGTTGTCACGAGCTCCTCTGAAATAAGCGATATCTTTCAATCTTACTGCAGAAAAAGAATTTATTACAAATAGACTTAATATAGAAAGTATAATTATTTTCTTTATTGTGTTTACCACGTATATCACTCCTTAAAAAAATAAATTAGAAATTCCAGAAAGTAACCATGCTAACCAGGTTTTTTTATTTGGATCATTTTGTAAATCAGTATCTCCTCGATACCATATTTTAGCTTCGGACAAGTTTTTTGAATCTATAACCCCTTCTTTAATAAAAGATGGATCAGCATAACCTTCAATTATCATTATTTTTTTCTGTGAATCCACTTTATATTCCTTTTCTCCATGAATTTTAATTATGCCATTATCCAAAACCTCTATAACTCTAGCAGATACATATAAATTTACACTAGCTTTGCTTTGGGAAGAAGATTTTTTATTTGAAACTTGTATGTCTTCAGGTTTATTTGCACCTAGTGGAAAAAATTTCATTAAATTAATATTTCCAACTGTATTAAAAATTGCTCCAACAGTACCCATTACTCCGGAAAATGGATCAGGGTTATTATCGGATAAACTAAGGGAAGGATTTTCTGAAACAGCTACAGTAATTATATCATTAACTGAGTAATTTTTTTCAGGATTAGATAATAGGTTTGAGGTTTTGGCTTTTTTCCACAATGATTCACTATATCCAACAGTAAAAATAATTAATACGATTAAAAAAAACGAAATCCTTTTCATTGTTGAGTCCCTCCTATGTTAATTATTAATTTTGGACCACTATATAATTTTCCATTTATTAAAACTCCGGTCTTTTCATTTCTGGCCATAATAATATCTCCTATAATAGCATCATTTAAAACTTTAACCCAAGATAAAATTTTTACACCATCTGAATAGACCTCAATAGGTATTACTTGGCCAGCTTTTATGTCAGGGATTTTTTTTACAGAATTTTCATATATAATTTCTCCTTTGCGTATTGCTCTGTTTGCCATAAATTTAGAAATATTTTTTTCTGAAACAACAAGTGGAGTCATAGGTAGTGAGTAAATATCATATATCTTTTTTTCAACCAAATTTTCATTCAGAGTAGTTTTAAATTTAATATTTTCTTTGGAAAAAAATATATAATCATAATTTGAAACATCAGCTTTAAATGATATGTATTTTTTCATTTTATGGTTATCAAGTATTAAAAAATTTCCATAAATATTATTCATTGATCTCCTATAATCCAAATTTAAAATAGTTGAAATTTCTGTGTCTTTCATATATTTGCTGATTTCAAAATCATTAATGGTTGCATTAGGTGTATCTTTTAATAATATATTCTCGAAATACTTTTTTAAATAATATTCAGTATTTGATTCAGTTGCATCTTTTATTGATGAAGCATCATTTGGAACATAATTTATTGTAACTATAGATGACTCAAAAGTAATGTTTGAAAAATTTGTTGTTGACAATATTAAGTTTTTGAGTTTTGATGACTCATAAGTAATTTTATTATCTGCAAAAAATGCTAATGTTCTATCATTTTTAATATCTGGAAAAATATCCTTTAAAGAAAAAACTTTGTCGTATGAGTTTATTGTAGCCGGAATTGTAAAATTTGAAAATAAATATATATTAAAAATAATAATAAAAATGATAATAATCATTTTTTTCATATCATCACCACACTTATCAATCTATTTAATGTTTCGATTTTATAGGAAGAAAATCCTTAAAAAATTAAACCCTCTTTTGAGGGTTTAATTGATTATATGTTTGGGTTAACATATAAAGTTTTAAAATTGTTATAAAGAACCATTCCTGGTTTTGAGCTTTTGGGTTTCCAAACATATTTTTTTTTCGTATAATCTACAGAAACTTTAGATGAAAATCTTCCTTTGGAATATTTTGCAGCAAGTTTTGCTGCAAATATCAATACATTTTCGGGAATTTTTTGCTTATTTGTTTTGATAATCACATGTGCTCCAGGAATTCCTTGTGCATGCATCCAAATATCTTCTTTATCAGCTTCTCTTGTAATTTTATCATTTTGTATATTATTTTTTCCAACTAATATTTTATATCCTTTATAGTTAAATTCATATGGTTTTGATAAAATTTTTTTTCTTTTTTTCTTTTTGGAATTATCAGATATTATTTTTTCTTCAATTAATTCTTCTTTTATTTCATGCAAAGTATCAATATCATCTGCAAGGTCTATACTCTGCCAAACTTGATATAAGTAATTTATCATTTCTTGAGTTATTTTTATACGCTTTTTTAAATGCAATTCTTTTGATTTTAATTTATGGACTTTTTTAAAAATAATTTGTAAGTTTTCATTTGGAGTTTTTAATGGATTGAGTTTTATTGTTATGTTTTCTCCAGTTTCCCAATCATTAATAGTTACAGAATCTGTTTTATTTTTAAATTGATAAAGAAATGCCTGTAACAAACGTCCATGTTTTTCTAGTTCGGGAATTTTTTTAATATCTTTCTCTTCCATTTTAAGTTTTTTATATAATTTTTCATATTTTTCAATTTCTTTTACGACTATTTTTTCAAGGCGTTTTTTTAATTCATAAAATCTAGAATTAATGCTTTGAATTTCGAAAAAATTAAGTAATCCCTTAGATGGAGAATTGAATACGTCATATTTAAAATTAACAGGTCTAAAAGATAAAATTTCTTTCTTACCATCATAATCAAAAGTGTAAACATTTATATTGTCCATAAACTCAGAAATGAAGGATATATAATCATATTTTTCTATATATTCGTAAAAAAACTTTTTACTTAATTTTGAAAAACCCATTAGTTGCTGATTAATATCAAAATCGAGAGAGTCGTGTTCTAATATGTTAGTATATTCCTCTTTAAAGAAGGGGTAATATTCAGCGCCAGGCATTATGCTTCTTTTAGGTGTTATTCCTTTTTTTAAAGCATCTAATATTTTATTATTCTCATCAACTAATAATATATTTGAATTTCTTCCCATTAATTCAAAATACAGTCTATAATTTCTTAAGTTAAAAGCTTCATCTATAACAGATAATTCTATGTAACCTATTCTATCAAGTCCCATTTGCTCTATTTTCATAACTTTAGCATTTTTAATACGTTTTCTTAAAAACATAGTAAAATTTTGTGGAGAATCTGGCATATTTGGTTTTGTATCCAGACTCATAAGATATGATGGATTTTTTAAAACGAATAATAAAAATCCATTTTGCATTTGTAATAACACTTCTTCATTAACAGGTTGATATACGTTTCTAATTTTTTGACCTTCAAATTTTTTTGCTTCTCTTATTAATTTATTTAAAAGTAAACCATCTATAGGCATATTATTCCTCCAACATATACTTTATTTGTCACTTTCATTAATTTTTAATATTGCTAAGAACGCATTTTGTGGAATACTTACTGAGCCAATTTGTCTCATTCTCTTTTTACCAGCTTTTTGTTTTTCCAGTAATTTCATTTTTCTGGTAATATCCCCGCCATAACATTTTGCTAAAACATCTTTTCTTAGAGCTTTTATAGTTGATCTTGCCACGATTCTTCCATCGGCTTTAGCCTGTATAGGTATTTCAAATTGATGTTTTGGAATTAAATCTTTTAATTTATCAACCATTTTTTTTGACATTTCGTATATTTTACTTCTATGGGTAATAAAAGATAATGCTTCAACGGGTTCTCTGTTTACTAATATGGTTACTTTTAATAAATCAGATTTTCTAAATTCAACAATTTCATAATCCATAGAAGCATAACCTCTACTAATAGCTTTCATTCTATCAAAAAAGTCGAATATTATCTCCCCTAATGGAACTTCAAAATGCAAGACAACTCTATTTTTACCAGCGTTAGAGACAGATAAGAATTCACCTCTTTTTTCATTTTGGACCACGCCCATTAATCCACCCATATAATCGGGAGGTGTGATAATATCTAGTTTTGCATATGGTTCATAAACTTCATCTAATAAATCTTGATCAGGGAACTGCGTAGGATCATGAATTTCTAGTTCTTCTCCATTTTTTAGCTTCGCTTTATAAACTACATTTGGAGCAGTTAATATTATAGTTAAATCAAATTCCCTTTCTATTCTTTCTTTAACAACATCCATGTGTAATAATCCCAAAAAACCACATCTAAAGCCAAACCCTAACGCTGGAGAATGTTCAGGAGTAAATGTAAGTGCTGCATCATTTAATTTTAATTTTTCAAGAGCTTTTCTTAATTCTTCATAATAGTCTGGAACACCTGGATAAATTCCTGCATATACCATAGGTTTAACCTCTTTATAACCGGGCAATGGTTCTTCAATTGGATCAATAGCAGAGGTTATGGTATCACCAACACGAGCAAGTTCAACATCTTTAATACCTGCAATAATATAACCAACTTCTCCTGCAGATAATGAGTCAGTTTCTTGCATTTCAGGATGAAATATACCAACCTCAACTACTTCATATACTTCTTTATTTGACATTGTCATTATTTTATCTCCAGGCTTAACAGTACCGCCATATAATCTTGTATATATAATTACTCCTCTATATTTGTCATATTTAGCATCAAATATTAAAGCTTTCAATTTATCATTCATGATACCTTTAGATGTTGGAGCAGGAATTCTTCTTATAATCTCTTCTAAAAGTTCTTTTACGCCTTCTCCGGTTTTTCCAGATATTTTCAAAGCATCTTCTGCAGGAATACCAATTAAATCCTCAATTTCCTCTAGAGTTTCTTCAACATTAGCATTAGGTAAATCTATTTTATTAACTGCGGGTATTATCTCCAAATCATTTTCAAGAGCTAAATATGTATTTGCAACAGTTTGCGCCTCAACTCCTTGAGAGGCATCAACTAAAAGGACGGCACCTTCACATGCCGCTAAACTTCTTGAAACTTCATATGTAAAATCAACATGACCTGGTGTATCGATAATATTTATTTCATAAGTATTTCCATCTTCTGCATCATACATAATTTTAACAGGCTGTGATTTTATAGTTATTCCACGTTCTTGTTCAATATCCATCATATCAAGGTATTGATCATGCATTTTTCTCTTTTCTATAGTTTTTGTTAATTCTAGTATTCTATCAACAAGTGTTGTTTTTCCATGATCTATGTGAGCTATTATACTTATATTTCTTATAAGTTCTGGATTATACATTTAAACACCTCCAAATCCTTTTTTCATTATTATATCAAAAATTTTTTTAAAAAATATGACAAAAGCAAGAATACTAAATTGGTTAAAAATAGTATAATATGATAAAATACATATATATTATTTCTAAGGGGGAAATTATGATTATATTAATAACTGGTGGAGCAAGAAGTGGTAAATCTACATTTGCACAAAATTATGCGAAAAAAATTGGTGAAAATATTTTATATATTGCAACAGCAATTCCATTTGATGATGGTATGAAAGACAGAATTAAAAAACACAAAAATTCAAGACCTAAAAATTGGAAAACCTTGGAAAAATATAAAGGATTCGATGAACTTGAACAATTTGGTTATTTTCCATCAATTGATACTATAATATTTGAATGCATGACTTTAATGATTTCAAATTTACTTTTAGAAAAGAATATTGATTTTGATAATTATAATGAAATTGATAAAATAGAAAATTATATCTTAGGTGAAGTTAAAAAACTGATAAATATTATAAAAAGTCATAATAAAAATATTATTATAGTGACGAATGAAGTAGGTATGGGAATAGTTCCTGCTTATCAATTAGGTAATATCTTCAGAGATATTGCTGGTAGAATTAACCAATATCTCGCCAGAGAAGCTAATGAGGTTTATATAACAATTTCAGGAATACCATTAAAACTAAAAGGATGATAAAATGAGAGGCTTAATTTTATTAATAACATTTTTTACCAGAATACCAATAAAGTATCATTTTGATTTTAACGAAAAAGATTTTATTAAAGGATTTTATTTTTTGCCTTTATTAGGTACTTTTATAGGTGCCCTTATGTATTTATTTTCATATACAGGATTTGATAAACCTATAGTAATTTTAATGAGTTGGATTCTATATATATGGATTACAGGTGGTCTTCATATTGATGGTGTTGCAGATACATTTGATGGAATTTTCAGCAATAGAAATCGAGAAAACATGCTTAAGATAATGAAAGATAGTAGAATAGGTACTTTTGGAACTTTAGGTATAATTATAATATTGTTTTCTGATTTTTTATTAAGCTACTATATTGATTATGATTATTTAATTTTAATTCCTGCTATTGGAAGAAGTTCTGCAATACTCGCTGCAGCAATTTCACCTTATGCAAGAAAAGAGAATGGAATGGGTAATGCGTTTATAGATAATTCTAGTTTAAAAATGTTTTTTATTTCATTTCTTTTAATTTCTCCAATACTTATTTTTTATAATGTATTTGTCTTAATTTCAATAATATTAACCTATATAAGTATATTATTTATAACTTATAGAATCAAAAATATAATAGGTGGAATGACTGGTGATACCATTGGGATGATAATCGAACTATCACAAACATTATTTTTATTATTTATATATATAACTCAAAAATATGGTTTAATATAGAGGTGTTTCATGAGTTTAATACTAGTTAGACACGTAGAAACAATAGCTAATATAAAGAAGGTTTTTAGTGGAAACACTGATTTCCCGATTACTAAAAACGGAAAAAATCAATTATATTTTCTAAGTAATAAACTAAAAAGTGAAAAAATCGATTATATAATTTCAAGTCCTTTGAAAAGAGCTAAGTATACTGCTCTTGAATTATCAAAATTGTTCAATAAAAACATAAAATATGATGATAGAATCAAAGAAATTGATTTTGGAAAATTTGAAGGAAAAAATATAGAAGAAATTCAACATGAATTTCCAGAAGAATATAAAAGGTGGATGGAAAATTACAAAAAATATTGTTTTCCAAATGGGGAATGCTTTTTAAATTTTTATAACAGAATAAAATCATTCGTCGATGAATTACAAAAAAACAAAAGTTACTTAATCATAACTCATGGTGGTGTAATAAGATTAATATACATACTAATTAATAATCTTGAAATTGATGATATGTGGAAAATAAAATGTAAAACAGGTCATTATATTGAGATAAAATGGAGGGATATATATAAAAGTTAAGAAAATTAGAGATTTAACTATAATTGATATCGATAAAGAAAAAGAATTAGTTATTACTTGTGACTCTTCAGGAGCAATTGGAAATAAAAAAATGGATATTATTAAAACAGATCCAAAAATTGTTGGTTATTTTGGAGCTCATGTTGCTCTTTCTGAAAATATATCTTTTGGAGCAACACCTATTGTAATAATTAACACATTATCTGTTGAGATGAATGATACAGGAAAAAGAATTATAGACGGTATTAAAGAAGCTGTTATAAAAGCTAATTTAAATACAAATATTATTACTGGTAGCACCGAAGAAAATTTTCCAGTTGTTCAAACAGGAGTTGGTATAACAGTAATCGGAATAAAAGATAAAAATTTGAAATATAAAACATATTCATCAGATATTGCTGTATTAATCGGTACTCCAAAAGTTGGAAATGATGTTATTAATAATCCTGATATTTTAACACTCGAAATGATTAATATTCTAAGAACTTGTAAAGTGGTGCACGAAATAGTTCCAGTTGGTTCAAAGGGTATTATGCATGAAATTAATGAGATAGAAAAATATAATAATTTGAATTTTGAAATGGATAAAAACTTGAATATAGATTTATATGAAAGTGCCGGTCCAGCAACATGTGCAATAATTACATTAAATATTAAAAATATTGATATTTTAAGAAAAAGAATTAATATCCCAAACTATTTTCTTGGAAAATTTATATAGTTTATTTCTATATTTATAAATTTAACTTTCCTAAAATATATTGATTAGTTCTAAAACAAAAGAAGGATATTTTTGAACTTTATAGAAGAGTTTTTTATGTGTTTAAAGAATGGAAAAGAATATTCCTTTTAACCATTAATCAATGTGTCTGAAAGGGCGCTTTTTCTTTTAATAATATTTTGTCAATTTGATTTGCATTTCTTCATATGATAAAATATTACTAAAAATAAATACCTCCGGAATTAAAGGTGAGAAATCTTAAAAGGGAAGATGGTGAAAATCCATCACGGCCCCGCCACCGTAACTGGGGACGAAACCAACAAATAGCCACTGGAAATTTTCTGGGAAGGCGTTGGGAGTAGAGCGATCCAGAAGTCGGGAGACCTGCCTTTAATTCCAGGGTAATCCCATTCGCGAGGGCGAAATGGGATGAAATTTTATATTTTTAGGAGGTGTATATATGAAGATACATGAGTTTGTTGGAAAGACTTTTCTTAAAGATTATGGTATTAAAGTACCAGAATCCTATCTTATTAAAAAAGAAAAAGATATTAAAGTAGATTTTTTACCTGCAGTATTAAAATCACAGGTATTAGTTGGAGGAAGAATGAAAGCTGGTGGTGTACTATTTGCTAAAAGTGATGAAGAGTTTTTATCTAAAGCAAAAGAACTACTAAGAAAGAAAATTAAGGGTGAAACTTCTTATGGCATTTTAATTGAAAAGATGATTCCATTTGAAAAAGAATATTATCTTTCACTTGTGCTTGATAGGGAAGAAAAAGATATCACTATTTTGTACTCTGATAACGGGGGTATAAACATTGAAGATAATAAAAATAGTATTATAAAAACTAATTTTGATGAATATGAAAAAGTTTTACCTAAAAATATTCAAAAAATTATACCTAATTTAAGAAAATTATTTAGAGAAAAAGATTTAACGTTGTTAGAAATCAATCCATTAGTTGAAGATAACAAAGGAGATATATATGCTCTTGATAGTGTAATGCATTTAGATGACAACGCTATATTTAGACAAGAATGGTCAAAGGAATTTTTAGAGGAAAAATATCCTTTTCATTTTGTTAAATTAAATGGTGATATAGGAATAATTGGTTGTGGTGCCGGAATAGTTATGGCCACAATGGATGCTGTAAAAATGGCTGGTGGAGAACCGGCAGACTTTCTTGATTTAGGTGGAGGAGCAGAAAAAAGCGTAACTATTGAGGCATTAGATTTATTAAAAAGTTATGGTATAAAAAAAATTATTTTAAATATTTTTGGAGGAATAACAAAATGTGATGAAATAGCCAGTGGATTAGTTGATTTTAAAAATAAAAATCCTGAAATAAATTTATTTATACGTTTAACCGGAACAAATGAGGAAGAAGCAAAAAAAATGTTAAAAGATAACGATTTAAATTATTATGAAGATATGTATTCTATGATTTTAGATGCTGTAAGGATGGTGAAAATTCATGATTAATGGAAGAGAAAGAATATGTGTACAAGGAATTACAGGTAAATATGGAAGATTACACACAGAAAAAATGTTAAATTACGGTGCTAATATTGTTTGTGGAGTATCAAAAAATAATATTATAAAAAAATTACATGGTGTTGATGTTTTAAATAATATGTATGATGCAGTAAATAAATATCAAGTTGATACTTCAGTAGTATTTGTTCCTGCACCCTATGCAAAAGATGCAGTTTTTGAAGCTATAAATGCTGGGGTGAAAAAAATTATTATTATAACAGAACATATACCACAACAAGATATGCTTGATATATATAAAATATCAAAAGATAATGATATTAGAGTAATTGGGCCAAATTGTCCTGGCATAATCTTACCTGGAATATCAAAAATTGGAATTATGCCAGAAAGGGCTTTTAAACCAGGAGATATTGCAATAATATCAAGAAGTGGAACTTTGATGTATGAAATTTCAAATTATCTTTCCAAATATTCGACCGGAATAAAAATAGGAATTGGACTTGGTGGTGATCCGATTATTGGAACATCTGTTGAAGAAACTTTTGACTATATAATAGAGAACGAAATTAAAAAGGTAGTAGTAATTGGTGAAATCGGTGGGAATGATGAGGTTAATGGTATTGAATCTGCTTTAAAAAAGGGTTATAATGGAGATATAAAGGTATTTTTTGCTGGAAGAACAGCTCCTAAAGGAAAGAGGATGGGGCATGCTGGTGCTATTTTAGAAGGTTATGAAGGAAGTATAGAATATAAAGAAAATAAACTTAAAAGTTTGGGTATTAAAGTAATAACAAATATCCCTGAATTAGTGTAAAGGAGGTCTTATGAATAGTCATACATTATTATTTTTAACAATATTATCGGGAATATTAATTGGTAAAATAAAAATAGGTAATTTCAAGTTGGGAAGTTCTGGCACTTTATTTAGTGGTTTATTAATAGGCTGGTATTTTACCAACCTCTATTCGACAAACATAGATCTAATAAATAAAATGAACAGTGATTTTAAAAGTTTTTTTCTTTTTTCTCTAATTTTATTTATATCTGCTGTAGGATTAATTGCATCTAAAGATTTAAAAAATATATTAAGAAAATATGGAGTTAAATTTATTATCATGGCCTTTTTTATTACATTTTCTGGTTTTCTATCTGCATATATTTTGTCTTCACATGATAAATATACATTTATAGGTTTATTTTCTGGGGCTCTAACAAGTTCCCCAGGATTAGCAACGGCTTTGGAATCGGCACCTGATTTTGAAAATAATATAATAACTGGTTATTCATTTGGATATATTCCTGGTGTTTTAGCTGTTATTCTATCTATGTATTTATTACCATACATATTAAAAATTGATATAAGCGAAGAAAAAAACAAACTTCTAAAAGAAATTAATACAAAAGATGAAAGCAATGAAACTTTTGATTTTTTGAGTTATTCCTTAGTAATAATTACTGGAATATTACTAGGAAATATAGATTTCAATTTTGGAATAATATCTTTTAAACTGGGAATAACTGGTGGTATATTGTTATCTTCTCTTACCTTAGGCACGATTGGGAAAATATGGATTTTCAATTTTAGGATGAATAAATATATATTAAAAAATATGCAGGAATTAGGATTATTAATGTTTTTATCCTCTGTTGGTTTAAAGTCAGGATATAATACTTTAAATAATTTAAATGTTGAAACTTTGTATTTAATGATATATTCATTTATTATAGCGATTGTCTCTATTATTTTAGGAGTTTTATTTGGAAAATATATTTTAAAAATGAATTGGATAATACTATCTGGAGCAATTTGTGGAGGAATGACAAGTACCCCAGGATTAGGTGCTGCAATTGATGCAAATAATTCAGAAGAAGTTGCTGTAGGTTATGGCGCAACATATCCATTTGCCCTTATAGGAATGGTAATTTTTAACAAAATTTTGATAATGATATAAAAAACGAGGCCTTCAAAAAGGCCTTTTTGACAGCATATTCGTCCTTATATAATTGAACCAAAAATAATAAAAAGTGTTCAAAAGATTGAAAAAATACTTTAATTGTGAAAACAAACCAAATAAGATCCTGATTTTACATTATTTTTTCAACCAACCTTAAAAAATTAGATAAATAAAATTTATTAACTGCTGTAATTAGTTAATAGTATCTTTCTAGTGATTATTAATTTAAAAAGGTATTTGTAAAAATGTTTTATTCAATATTCTGTTTTTTTGCAATATATTAGAGGTACAAAAATTCTAATTATAATTAAAATTTTTTATATAAAGGATAAAAAATTAATATTATTCAAATAGTTTTAATATATCATCCTTGGTAAGCTTTTTTAAATATGATTTTTCTGAACTTATCGCAAGATTATATAGGTCGTATTTTGTATCTTTTAATTTCATTATTTTTTCTTCTATGCTATTTTTTGTAATAAATTTATATACAAATACTGGTTTTGTTTGCCCTATTCTATAAACTCTATCAGTTGCTTGATTTTCTACAGCAGGATTCCACCACGGGTCATAGTGAATTACATAATCCGCTCCTGTAATATTTAACCCTGTACCTCCAGCTTTTAAACTAACAAGCAATATTTTTATATTATCATTATTGTTAAATTCATTTATTATCTCAACACGTTTTTTCGTTTGTCCTGTTATTTTACTATATTTTATATCTTCTTCGTTTAACCACACTTCCATAATATTAATCATTTTTACAAATTGAGAAAAAACAACTATTTTATGGTTTTCTTCTAATACTTCTAATACAAATTTTTTAAATTCATTAAACTTAGCCGATTCAATATTTATTCCTAATAAAGCAGGATGATTTACAACTTGTCTTAATCTTAATAATCCTTCTAATATACTAAAATTTAGTGTGCCTTGTGACATCGCTATTTTTTGTTTATATTCTTGCATTATTTGATGATAAATTTTCATTTGATGTTGTGTCATTTCATTGAAAATATATTCTTCTGTTTTTGGAGGCAATTCCTTTAAAACATTTTCTTTTTTCCTTCTTAATATAAATGGATAAATTTTTTCTTTTAACCGCTTTATACTTTCTTTATTTGAATAATTGAATTTTCTATTAAATTCCTCTCTTTTTCCAAAAAAACCAGGCATTAAAAATTCAAATATATTATAAAGATCATTTAAAGAATTTTCTAAGGGTGTTCCTGTTAATGCTAGTTTATGGGAAGCTTTTAACTTTTTTATAGATTTGTATAATTTTGTTTCGTTGTTTTTTATATATTGCGCTTCATCAAGAATAATATAATATATGTCCATTTTCTTAAAAAGATCAACGGAATTCCTAATTGTTCCATATGTAGTTAAAATTACATCAGTATCTTCTGGAATATCTTTTTGATTATTATGATAAATAAAATATTTTAAATTAGACGTAAATTTTTCTATTTCATATGCCCAATTATATATTACTGAACGAGGTGTTATAATTAAAAATTTTCTATTTTTCTTTTTTAAGGACAAAATTAATGCAATAGTTTGTACAGTTTTTCCAAGACCCATATCATCAGCTAAAATACCATTGAATTTATATTCATGTAAGTATCTGAGAAAGTAATAACCTTTTATTTGATAATCTCTCATAGGTATTTTTAATTCCGGAATATCATATTCTTTTATCTTATCAAATTCTTTGATATTATCTATAAATTGTTTAGTTTTTTTATCTAATGAATTGATTTCTATATCTTTGCTATTTAAAATTGAATAAATATTATAACTATTGATTTCAATCTTATCTTTTTTTATTTTTAAATCTTCCAATTTTTCAAGGATTTTTGGAGGTATTTCTATAAAAGTTTCATCTTTTATAATGATAAAATTATTTTTTCTATTTTTTAAGTTTGATAGATCTATTTTTTTATTATTCTTTAAAATAATTTCTCCATTTACATCAAACCAATTATTGTTTATATTTATTTTCATATGAATGTTTTTTATTTCATGCTTTTGTATATTTTTATTCATTTTAATCGTTATATTTTTGTCTAATTTTTCGAGATCATTCTCTATGAAATTAAAGAATGATTCAATATCTAAAGTAGCTCTTCCTTTTTCATTTAGAATTATATTGAATTTTTCTAATGAATCTATCAAACGATTTTCTTCTTCAATATTTCTATATTTATAGTTTTCATAAAAATCTATTTCTGAATTATACAAGAATTTACCTTTTATATGAAAAACACCATCGAAAAAATTGATATATAAATTTAATTTAGGAATAAATAGGTTCTTTTTTATTCCTAATTTTTTATCAATTTCTATTTCAAATCCATATCTTTCATATTTTATAAGATAATTTTTGATAAAAGCTTCGAGTCCTGCCTTATCTTTGAATTTTATGTGGGATTTAATATTGCCATAATATGGGAATTTAATTTTTGTCTTTGTCTTTATTAATGAGAGTGTGTTATTTTCAAAGTAAGCTATATCCTGTTCTGAAGAAACTATTTTCTTTTTATCTAAATATGGGAAAAGTTCAACAACACCGATTTTTTCGTTTAAATCTCCTGTAATAAATAGTTTTAATGGGATATCATTACCCCATTTTATTTCTCTTTTGTTTTTAAAAAGTATTTTTTTAGTATTTATTTTTTTAAGTTCTTCAAAGCTTTTTAATGTTAATATGTACCCGGGTTTTCTTGGTATATTAACAATTGTTAGTAAATTTTTTATAGGTGCTTCATCATCTGGTATTTTTGTTCTTAAAAATTGATAAGCATTTTTATAGGAATCGAGATCCTTTCTTAATAATATTTTATTTCCTTTTTTAAATCCTATTTTTACAGTTGTAAATGCTTTTTCTGGGTATATTAAGTAATAGCTTTCTCCATAGTCGATAATTCCAAGATATTCATCAAACCCATTTTCCACATGATAATCTTCAGTAAAATTTCCTAAAGATTTTAAATAATCCTCAATTGCAAAGATTAAGGCTAGTGTGTGGGTACAAATACCAAGTTCTTTATGGGTATGACATGTGCATATATATCTTTTATTTAAGGAATTGATTTCAATCATAAAAATAGGTCTGAAGTTTTTACTTCCGTCTGGAACAATTGCCGAAAAAGAAAGGTTTGGAGGTGTTCCGTAATTAGAAAAATCTTCAATATTTTTATACAAAGATTGCGCTTTTTTGTATATTTCTGGAGGAGTTGATTGTTTTAATTCATCTAATTTTTTTAATATGTTAAATAGATTTTGGATCATATAAATCACCTCTTGGTAAATGTGATAAAATTTGTTATAATTATATATACAAAATAAATATATGGGGTGCAATATGGGAAACTTTGCTGTAACAATTCAACCTACAATAGGATTTTTTGGTGCATTTATTGGAGGAATTGTCTCTTTTTTTAGTCCGTGTATTATTCCGCTAATTCCTTTGTTTTTTGGAATATTGATGACAGATTTAAAAGATACCGTTTTAACAATAAAAAGAGGAATAGCTTTTTTTCTAGGTTTGAGTATATTCTTTTCATTATTGGGTGTGTTTGCAGGTACATTTGGTTTAATTCTTTCAAAATATCAAACTATACTTAATATTATAGCAGGAATTTTTATTATTTCGTTAGGAATATACTATTTCTTTGAAAAGGAAAGTTTTAAAGGAATTAAGTTAAATTTATCAAAGTTTAAAAATACATCTTTTTTTAGTGCTTTTTTAATTGGCATATTAATATCTTTTATATGGGTTCCGTGTTCTGGGCCGGTTTTGGCTGCGGTATTAACATATGCATCTACAACTACTAGTCCTTTTTTAGGGGGTTTGATGTTATTTGTTTATTCATTAGGTATATCGATACCATTTTTATTTCTCAGCGGAATTATAAGTAAATTTGTATCTAAAGTTACAATTGGAGAACCTAAATGGGTTAAATATTTTAGAATAATTGGAAGTGTTATAATGATTATAATGGGAATTTTGATTATTATGGGGTTATTTAATACATTACAAGGAGTGTGATATTATGAAAAAACTATTTTCTCTATTTATAATTTTGATTAGTATAATATCTTTTTCATCGAAATTAGAGGATTTTATAGTAAATGATTATGATAATGCGATAAAAATTGGTAAATTGACTCAAAAAAATATTATTATAATGTTTTCATCGAAAACATGTTATTATTGTAATAAATTTAAATCAGAAGTATTAGTAGATGACGAGATACAAAAATGGTTAAAAACAGAATTTATTTTTGCTGAAATATATGCAGATAAGGATAAATATGCAACTATACAAAATAAGAAATATAATTATATGGAATTATTTGGGGCATTTGGTGTGCGCGGGACACCAACTTTTTTCTTTTTTAATACTGATGGTGAGCCATTAACGCAACTTCCTGGTTATGTAAATAAAGATATGTTTTTATCTATATTAAAGTTTATTAAATACATCAGAAAAGAAAAAATTGGTTTTGAAGAATTTTTGAATAAAGGGATAAAAGTATCCATAGACAAGAAAGTTTTAAGATTGAAAAAAGATGAAATCGAATTTTTATTAAAGAATGATCCGAATACAAAAGAATATAATAAAAGATTAAATGAATATACAAACATAGTTATAAAAGATGAAAATAAAGAATTAGAAAAAAAGTATTTTGTTATTATATATGAAGAATAATTTTTTATTGTAATTTTGCTATATATATGATATAATACCTTTGTAATTTTATTAAGGTGGTTATATTATGAAAAAAAGAAAATTGCAAATTAATATTACATATAAATAAAGTCCCTGTAAAGGGGCTTTTTTACTTTTTTGGAGGTGATGATATGGAAAGAGTCGCTATTGTTGGTGCTCAATGGGGTGATGAAGGTAAAGGAAAAGTTGTTAATTATTTTTCGAAAAATTATGAATGGATAGTAAGATTTTCTGGTGGTGCTAATGCAGGACACACTATTTATTATAAAAATAAAAAATATATAAATCACCTTCTTCCTTCTATAATACCTGAAGGTAATTCAAAAGCATTTTTAGGCGCAGGTATGGTTATAGATATTGAACAATTAATAAAAGAGTTGGAAATATTAGAAAATGACTTCCCGGGAGTATCTTCTAAAATCTATATAGATTTAGAAGCATTTATGGTATTGCCATATCATAAAGAAGAAGATGGAATTTTAGAAGAGTTAAGAAAAAATCCAATTGGAACTACGAGAAAAGGTATAGGCCCAGCGTATACGGATAAAGTTTCAAGAGAAGGGTTTAAGATATATCATTTGTTTGATGAAAAATTATTAAAAGAAAGATTGGAGGAAGTAATATATTTAAAAAAGAATATATATGGAGAAAAATTTAAATTCGACGTAGAGGACATATTTAATTATTTAATTGAACAAAAAGATAAGCTTAAGAAAATGAACGTTAATTTCACATCTGCTATTGACATGGCTAATGTTTTTAGAAATACTTCTGTTTTATTTGAAGGCGCCCAAGGAGTTCTGCTGGATTTAGATTTTGGAACATACCCATTTGTAACATCTGGAGCGACTATGGCACATGGTGTATCTTCTGTAGGTTTTTCTACATTTGAACTTGATGAAGTATTAGGAGTATTAAAAGCATATACAACAAGAGTTGGAGAGGGCCCTTTCCCAACAGAAGAATTTGATAAGATAGGAGAAATAATAAGAGAAAAAGGAAATGAATTTGGAGCAACTACAGGAAGGCCACGAAGGGTTGGTTGGTTAGACTTACCTGCTTTAAGATATGCAAAGTTAAGATCAGGGTTAACGAAATTTGTTATTACAAAAGCTGATGTTTTAAATGGTTTAGACGAAGTTAAAATTTGTATAGCATATGAAGTTAATGGAGAGATAAAAGAGATGCCAACATCTTCTTATGATTTTTTTGTTGGAAAGCCCGTGTATGAAACATTAAAAGGATGGCCTAATACAAATCATATTAATTTTCTAAAATATATGGCATTTATAGAGGAAAAAACAGATGTTGAAATTCCTTACATTTCTTATGGGCCTAGAACAGAAGAAATGTGTACAAAAAATAATATGATATTTAATATAAAAGGTTGAGGTCACTCAACCTTTTATATTTTAACATTTGTTAATTTTTATGAAATAAAAGAAGAGTAAAATATCATTGTATTAGCAAATAAATATTACAATTGCTAAAAATATCAAATATTACTTGAACTTTTTCCGAGTATCATGCGTCTAATTAAAGCGAAAAGGACGAGCGCATCATTTAAATTATTTTTTTATATGTTATTTAGCAAATAAACATTACGATTGCTAAAATAATAATTGAAATATATTGGAGGTGTTAGAAATGATGAATCCGAAAAATTTTACAGAAAAAGCTCTTGAAATTATAGAAAACGCAAGAACTCTTGCAAATGGTTATGGGACAAACGTTGTAACTCCAGAACATATCACTCTTGCAATACTAGATAGTGATGATGAGTATGTGAAAAGAATTTTTGAAACCATTAATGTAGAAGCCATTAGAGAAAATCTAGAAAGTGAATTAGAAGAAAATGTTCAGTATTCATTCGGTGGTGTAAGAGATAATAGAGTATATATTTCTCCAACATTAGAAAGAATCTTTGAAATAGCAAAATCTGAAGCAAAGAAAACAAAGCATAAATTAATTACAACGTTGCATTTATTATTAGCTATACTATTAGATGGAACATCATATTCAGCAAAATTATTTTCTAAATATGGTTTAACAACCAATGAAATATATGAAGAATTAAAAAATATAAAAGTAACCAAAGAAGGATCAGAAGAGAATATAGCAGATGTACTTGCACAATTTACTATTGATTTAACCAAAATGGCTGAAGAAAAGAAATTAATGCCTGTTATTGGAAGGGATTTAGAAATCCAAAGAACAATAGAAATTTTAAGTAGAAAGACAAAGAATAATCCAGTTTTAGTAGGTGATCCAGGTGTTGGTAAAACAGCAATAGTTGAAGGTTTAGCTCAAAGAATTATCAAAGGTGCTGTTCCAGATGCTTTAATTGATAAAAGGATACTACAACTTGATATGGGAAGATTATTAGCTGGAGCTAAATTTAGAGGTGAATTCGAAGAAAGATTAAAAAATGTCATTGATGAAGTTAAAAAACAAGGAGATAAAATTATTTTATTCATAGATGAATTACATACAATAATAGGGGCTGGGAAAGCTGAAGGAAATTCTATGGATGCTGCTAATATGTTAAAACCTGATTTAGCACGTGGTGAATTACGGGTTATAGGTGCAACAACATTAGATGAATACAGACAATATATTGAAAAAGATAAAGCTCTAGCTAGAAGATTTCAACCTGTTCAAGTTGATGAACCAAGCGAAGAGGATGCTATTGCAATTTTAAGAGGTTTAAAAGAAACTTTTGAAAAACATCATAATGTTATTATAGATGATAGCGCTGTAGTAGCTGCCGTGAAATTATCTCATAGATATATAACCGATAGATTTTTGCCTGATAAAGCTATCGATTTAATTGATGAAGCATCTGCAAAAGCAAGACTTGAAAAAAGTTCAAAGCTTTCAAACATAAAGAAATTAGAATATGAAGCTAAAGAATTGGAAGAAGAAATTAATGAATTAACTGTAAAAGGAGAATATGAAAAAGCTGCTTTAAAGAAAAAAGATTTATTTGAATTAGAAAAGCAAATAGAAGAAATGAAAAAACAATATGAAGAAGAAAAAGATAAAGAAGAAGAAGAGGTTATTGTTGATGAAGATAGAATTGCTGAGGTAATAGAAAAATGGACAGGTATTCCTGCTAAAAAAATGTTAGAAGAGGAAAGAGAAAAATTGTTAAATTTAGAAAAGGAAATTCACAAACGTGTAGTAGGTCAAGAAGAAGCTATTGTGAAAGTAGCACAACATGTAAGAAAAGCAAGAGCTGGATTAAAAGATCCAACGAGACCAATAGGTTCATTTTTATTCCTTGGCCCAACAGGTGTTGGAAAAACAGAACTTGCAAAATCTTTAGCTGAAGTATTATTTGATACCGAAGAAGCTCTTATAAGAATCGATATGTCTGAATATATGGAAAAACATGCTGTTTCGAGATTAATTGGTTCACCTCCAGGCTATGTTGGATACGAGCAAGGAGGACAATTAACTGAAGCCGTTAGAAGAAAACCATATTCTGTAATCCTTATTGATGAAATCGAAAAAGCTCATCCAGATGTTTTCAATATATTATTACAAGTATTAGATGATGGTAGATTAACAGATGGAAAAGGAAATACCGTAGATTTTAGAAATACTATAATTATTATGACAAGTAACATAGGATCAGAAAATATTTTAAACAAAATGGAACATAGAGGGAAATTAGGTTTTGTAAGCGAAGAAGAAAAACTAAATGAAGAAAAAGACTTAGAAAAAATTGTTAGAGAAGAATTAAAAAAATACTTTAGACCAGAATTTTTAAATAGGTTAGATGAAGTTGTTGTATTCAAACCTCTAACAATAGATGAAGTAAAAGAAATTGTTGGTATTATGATGAGAAGATTAGAGGAAAGATTAAAAGAAAAAGACTTAGAATTAATGATTACAGAAGATGCAAAAGAATATATTGCTAAAAAAGGTTATGATAGAATATTTGGTGCAAGACCATTAAGAAGAGTTATTGAAAGAGAGATAGAAATGGAATTAGCTAATAAAATTATTGCAGGAGAAATTCCACCAAAAAGTAAAGTAATTATAGATATTGATGGAGATAAGTTAAATATAAGAGTTGGAAAAGGTGAAATAAAAGCTAAAGAAGAATAAATAATTAATTGTTAGATATTAAGTGCTTGATTCCAGAATTTAGAGGAATCAAGCACTTAAATTTTTTTCATAAGTAAATAATTATGATATAATATTTTAGAGGGGGGATCCTATGTTTTGGTTTAAAAAAAGAAAGAAAGATATAGTAAAAAATCCGTTTTATAATGATAAAAATTTTCTTGTCATACATTTTAAATGTAAAAAATGTGGAGAAAATTTTAGAAGCTATTTGAACAAGGGTTATGATTTTTCAATATCTTATGAAGGAAAAGCAACTTATTTAATTAATAAAGAATATATAGGATCAAAGTGTTTTGAAAAAATTCAATTAATAGCTGAGTTTGATAGCAATTATAGGCTTTTAAATTTTGATCTAATTGGTGGGATACCTATTTCAAAAGAAGAATTTAATATGGAGGAATAAAATGGAAGGCTGGATACCTACAAAAAGGTTATTGAAAATAACAGAATTTGCAGATAAATTCTGTGGTAAAGTTGAGCCAATACATCGATATATATATTTATACTTTGATAAAGTTTTAAGGGTATCCATGACAGATGGATGTGCTGTTGCAGATATTTATTTTTCAAAAGAATTTTTTCCGTTTGAAAAGGTTTATAAGATACCAATACAACATTTAAAAGGTTTATTAAAAGGGTTAAAAGAAGAAATAACTCCATTTGTAAGAATGTTAGCTTTAGATGAAGGCTTGAAAATAGAATTAGATGAAGTTACTTTAAATATTGAAAGTGAGAATGTGGAGAAACCCAAAATATTTTTGAAAAATCCACAGGTAATTGCTAATATAGATTTAAAAAAATTTATATCTAATATAGATTTTTGTAGTGTTCAAGCTTTAGAGGGGGAGCTTATAAACATTACTTCAGATAATGATCAAGAATTATGGGGATATTTTCAGGGGTATAATATGATTACTTATAGTTATTTAGGAAAAGCGAAAACAAAATTTTCCATGGAAATTCCTTATGTTACAATAAGGCATCTTATTAAATCATTATCTTTGATTACAGAAGACAAAATAGAGTTATATTTGAACGAAAATTCAATTTTTATTAAAGGAAAAGGAATAAAAATAAGCATATGTGGAGCATTTGAATCGATGGTATCTGATATAAATATAAAAATAAAACCACTTGAATCAAAGAAGATAAATCTAAAAAAAATGAAAAGTGTATTAAATAAAACATATACATCTCTTCCTTCAAATACGAGAGTTTTTTTAATGTTAGGAAGGGAATCTTATATTTTAGCTAAAGATAAGAATACAACTTTAACCTGGAAAATAGATTTAAGATTTAAGTATAAATATTTATCGGAGATAAATCATAGAAAACTCCGTTCGATTTTAAGTAGAATAGATGAGAATTCATTTATTGAGTTAGATGAAAAAAAGATAATTATACATGATAAATCAAGGTATTTAGAAATAAAGGTAAAGGAATTTTCTAAATAGAATATTCTAAATAGAATCTTCGATATATTTGTAATCTATTATTTTTATAATTCTTAGAGATTTCTCTTCAACGAGATCAATTATACTATTTTCTACTTTGACAATCGGTTTCATTTTATTTTGCCTATTTGTAGCAATAATTACTCCTTTTGAACCATCGCTTAACATTACTTCCATTCCAGGTGGAAATAAACCAAGGGAATTTATTAGGTTTTGGGTTAATAATGGGTCAAAGTGTTTGTTTACATAAGATAAAATATATGATAATGCTTTATAAGGGGTCCAAGGATCTTTATAACTTCTTTTACTTGTTAGTGCATCATAGACGTCAGCAAGGGATAAAGTTCTTCCATAATACGAAATATCTTGTCCTTTCTTTTTAAAAATATAGCCTGTTCCATCATATCTTTCATGGTGTTCTAAAGCACCATCAATTATTTTTTTGCTAATAATTTTAGAATTTTCAAGTATTTCTTTAGTATATAAAACATGTTTTTTAATCAACTCAAATTCTTCTGATGAAAGCTTTCTTGGGGCATTTAAAATCTCTAAGGGTATTTTTGTTTTTCCTATATCGTGTAATAAACCGCTTAAGGCAAGTTCTGTTAATTCATCTCCAGAAAATCCATCTTCCATACCTATTAAAGAGCTAATAATCATTACATTTAATGAATGAGAATATAAATACTCATCATAAGACTTTAATTTTTTTAATGGTACATACAGTTTATCAGAGAAATTGCTTTGCATTTCTTTTGTTATGGAAGTAGCAATTTCTTCCGCTTCGTTTATATTAATTTTTCCAGTAGCAATAATATTTTCAAAAAGTTGCTTTACTTTTTGAAAACTAAGATCTAATAATTCTTTGCTTATAAAACTATGAGCATGTGCAGCTTCTTTTATAGATGAATATGTTGCATTATTTTCATTTATATTTACAGGTATCTTAAATATACCATTAGATTTTATTAAATTTATTTTTTCTGGATCAATTATTGTACCCTTTTTAAGTAAAATTTTACCGTTAAAGTCTTTAATATCCATTGCTATGATCATACCACTTTTTACTTTGTTTAAGGATAAAAATTTCATAAAATCGCCTCACTCCATATAGATATAATCCAGAACTTTAACAATTCTTAAAGAAAAATCTTTACTCAAATCTAAAACATCACCATGATCAATTTTTACCAAAGGCCTTATTTTATTTGCTCTATTAGAAGCTATAACCGTTCCAAATTGCCCATTATTTAATTGTACTCTTGTTCCAACAGGGTAAATTCCAAAAGCATTTATCAATCCTTGAGCAAATTCTCCATCAAATTGTTTCTCAACATTAGATAATATAAAAGTAATAGTTTTATAAGGGGTCCATGGCCCTTTATAACTTCTTACACTTGTCAAAGCATCATAAACATCTGCAATTGATATAATTTTTCCAAAATGAGATATTTCATCAGCTTTTTTTCCTTCTAAATACCCTTTTCCATCAATTCTTTCATGATGTTCATAAATGCCACTTATAATAAATTTATCTTTTAAATTATTTTCAATAGCCAAATTTTTACCATATAATACATGATTTCTCATTATAATCATTTCTTCAGAAGTTAGAGGTCTTGGAGCATTCATGATTTCTATAGGGACTGATGTTTTTCCAATATCATGAAGAAGAGCAGAAATAGAAACATTTAATAATTCATCACCAATAATTTTATTTTCGATAGCTAAAACAGAACTAATAATCATGACATTTAAAGAATGAGTATATAAATATTCATCAAAATTTCTGAGCTTTTTCAAAGGAACAAATAATTTATCGGAATAATTATTTTCAATATCTTCTTTTATAGAAGAAGCAATTTCAATAACTGAATCTATATCAATTGTATTGTTTTCTTCCAAATTTTTAAATACTTCTTTTACTTTTTTATAATTTAAATCTAAACTTTCTTTGCTTATAACACCATGTTTTTGGGCGCTTTGAGTTAGTTTACTGACAACTTTTGTTGATTTAACGGGTATATTGAATATTCCGCTTTTTTTTAAATTGTATATAATTTCTTCATTTATTTCAGTACCTTTTTTCAATATAACTTTTCCTGTAGTATCTCTAACATCCATCGCAAGTATCATACCGTATTTAGCTTTATTAAGAGGTATTATCTTCATTCGATCACCTCTTTTATATAGATGTTTGAATCTGGTCCTATTTTTATAGGAGTATTATCAACAATAACTTCTGGGAAAAATTCAATATCACCGCGCTTTAAAACAATTCCGATTTCTCCATTGTTTAATCTAACTTTTGTTCCAGTTGGATAATAACCGCTTATTTCATATAAAAGACTTACGTAATATGGATCAAAAATGAAACCACATTTTTTTAATATCCAGGATAATGTTTGATAAGGGGTATAACCCAATTCTATTAAAGAGGTATAAGCATCTGCGACCTGAGTAATTCTTACTAAAGGAGAAATTTTTTCTCCCTTTAAATGGAATTTTCCTTTTCCATCATATCGTTCATGATGATATAATATACTATCCAATATTTCATGAGTTAATAATGATTTTAACCCTTGTAATTTTTTATACCCAACTATGTTATGTATTAAAGCATTTCTATCATCACTTTCAAAATCGTTAATAACCCTTTCTCCAAGCATTGCATAACCAATATCATGAATTAAAGCGAATTTCACTGTTTGTTTATACATAATATATGGCATTTCTATTTTTTTAGCTATAACTGAAACTATTATAGCAGTATTTAACAAATGATAAATTAGGCTATCATTGCCATATGAATTTAAAAAGTTTAAAACAATATGTTCTTTTAAATTGATAGATTTAAATATTTCTTCTGTTATATTATTTAATGAAACATATATATCTTCTTTAGAGTAATTATGAACCAAATCACCAATAGACTCAATCCATTTTGAATAAGTAATTTCATTTACTATACTTGGAATATTTTCAAAATTTTTTTGTATAAATCCAATTGTGGTCTCAACATCGTCTGAGACTTCGAGTTCTATTACATCACTAGATTTAATTAGATCAATTATTTTTTGATCTAGTTTTTGTCCTTTTTTTAAAGTTAATCTATTTTTTAAATTATAAATATCTTCTCCAATAACCATTCCTGGTTTTAAATTTGTTACTTTTATTTTCAACATCCCATCCCCTATTATTTTGGTTTTACAATGGATATATATGGATTATTACTAAAAATATTATTTGCAACATTCATTATATTTATATTTTTTTGTGAATTTATATTTTTAACGATTTCATCGATATTAATCAATTTATTAAAAGAAAGATAATAATCCAAGGCTAAAAAACCAAAATTTAATCCATTTTCTGTTTCGAGCATATATTTTCCTGACAAACGTTTTTTTCCATAGTTTATCCAATCTTCAATATTTTCTATGTTTTTAATATTTTTAATATTTTCAAAAATGGCATGATTTAATTTATCAAAATTTTCTGGAATAGTAGCAGCAAAAATTGTAAAAGTTCCATTTTCATTATAAGCTGAATAATCAGCGGATATTTCATAAGCTAAGCCAAGTTCTTCCCTGATTTTTGTGAATAAAAGAGAGCTCATTCCGCTTCCTAAAAAAGTTTTTATAATAGCAGTACTGTAAAAATCTTTCGACATTTTAGAAGGAGCTTTAAATGAATAAACAACATAAATTTGTGAAAGTTCTTCCTTTTCTTTTTCAACTTTTTCAATACTATCATTAAATTTTGGACTTTTAAATTCACATTTTTTCAAAGTTCTTTCAGGGATTAAAGTATCAACTTTTGATAATATTTTTTCTAATTCTTTTTCAGGACCTACAAGAGATAAAACTATATTTTTAGGGTTATATTTTTCTAAATAATATTCTTTTAATATTGAAGTATTTAGATTTGAGACACTTTCTTTTGTACCTAAAATTGGAAATTTAAACTCATTTGAAAACATAACTTTATGTAATTGTTCAAAAGCATTTTCTACAGGTTCATCTTCATACATAGCAATTTCATCTAAAACAATTTTTTTCTCTTTATCAATATCTTCTTTATCAAATTTTGCATTGAAAATAATATCTAAAATAATTTCTAATCCTATTTCAGAGGCTATTAATGGTACTTTTGCATAATAAGCAGTAATATTTTTACCTGTGAAAGCATTTAATGACCCACCGAATTCTTCGATGGGTCTTTTTATTTCTTCCATGTTTCTATTATATGTTCCTCTAAAAACCGAATGCTCTATTAAATGAGATATTCCAGTTAATTCAGATGGTTCATGAGCAGAACCTGATCTTACTGCAGCTATTATTGAGACACTTCTTACGTTATTTCTAGGAATTAATAATATATCTAATCCATTTCTCAAGGTCCTTTTTTTAATCATTCTTTTCCCCCGTTTTAGATTTTTCTACTGTTTTGTGATTTCTAGAATTTCTTCTGGGAGCAGTTTTTTCTCCAAATTTTTTTAATTGTATTCGACCACTATCATCTATACTAATTATTTCTACTTTCATAATATCGCCTATTTTGATAGTTTTCAATACTTCTTTTGCATCTTTTCCTAAATTGGACATATGGAGTAACCCTAATTTTCCAGGTAGTATTTCAACAAATAAACCATAATTCTCAATTCTTGAAACTCTCCCATCAAATACTTCGCCTTCTTTTACTTCTTTTATTAAGTTTTGTATATAATTTATAGCTTCGTCAATATTTTGAATATTATGGCCACTAACTTTGGTTAAACCTGTTTCATCATCTATAGATATTTCTACATCGTAATCTTTGTGGATACCTTTTATGGTTCTTCCACCAGGACCAATCACTTCAGATATTTTTTCTAATGGAATTTTTGTAGTTTTTATTAATGGTGCATATGGTGAAAGCTCTTTTCTAGGCTCTGATATAGTTTTATACATCAAATCTAAAATATGCAATCTAGCTATTCTAGCTCTTTCTAAAGCTTCTTTAAGAACTTCTTCGTTTACACCGGCCACTTTAACATCCATCTGAAAAGCCGTAATTCCATCCCTCGTGCCAGTAACTTTAAAATCCATGTCTCCAAGATGATCTTCCATTCCTAATATATCTGTTAAAACAACAAATTTATCATCTTCAAAAATTAATCCCATTGCTACACCGGCCACATGTTTTTGCATAGGTACTCCTGCATCCATTAACGCTAAAGAACCTGAACATACTGTAGCCATAGAAGATGATCCATTAGACTCCAAAATTTCAGAAACAACTCTTATTATATATGGAAATTCTTCTTCAGAAGGTAAAAGATTTTTTAAAGATCTTTCAGCCAAATGACCATGTCCAATTTCTCTTCGACTTAATCTTAGCCCTTTAACCTCACCAGTAGAAAATGGTGGGAAATTATAGTGTAACATGAATCTTCTTTCACCTTCTTCAAAAACGGTATCAATAATTTGAACATCCATAGGTTCCCCAAGAGTAACTATACCCAAACTTTGCGTTTCTCCTCTTGTAAACAAAGCAGAGCCATGAGTTTTTTCAAATAAGCCAATTTCACAAGTGATAGGTCTTATCTCATCAACCTTTCGACCATCAGCTCTGGTGTTTTCTTCTATAATCATTTTTCGCATTAATTTTTTAATTCTTTCATCATATGCTTCATATAAGAATTTTTTATTTTTATCAAATGTTTCATTATCCCATTTTTCAACATATTCAATTTGAAATTTTTCAATTAAATCTTTTCTATATGAATCTAAAGCATAATCTCTATCTTTTTTACCTTTAACTAAAATTCTTTTTTTCAATTCATTATCATCAATTAATTTTTCAAAATCCTCTACAAAATTTTCAGGAATTTCAGGGGGAGTAACTTCCCATTTTTCAATTTGAAATTCAGATACTACTTTTTGTTGGAATTCTATAATTTGTTTAATTGCCTCATGAGCAAAAAGTAAAGCTTTAACCATTTCTTCTTCTGAAACTTCTAAAGATTCACCTTCTACCATAGTAATAGCTTCTTTTGTTCCAGCAACAACAATATCCATTTTACTATTTTTTAATTCATCTTGAGTTGGAAAAACAACAAATTTATTGTCTATGTATCCCACTCTAACTCCTGCAACCATTCCATCAAATGGTATAGGAGATAAATTTAATGCAAAAGAAGCTCCTGTAATACCCCATGTTTCTATACTGTCATCATTATCCATCGAAAATGCTGTAACAATGACCTGAATATCATTGTGAAAATCTTTAGGAAATAAAGGTCTAATAGGTCTATCGATAAGTCTTGAAGATAAAATAGCTTCACTACTTGGTCTTCCTTCTCTTTTTAAAAATCCACCAGGTATTTTACCAACAGCATAAAATTTCTCCTGAAATTCTACTGTCAAAGGAAGAAAATCTATACCTTCTTTGGCTTCTTTTGAAGCAGTAGCAGTTACTAATATAGCAGATTTTCCATATTTTAATAAAACTGATCCGTGTGCTTGTTTTGCCATTTTTCCATGTTCAATTACTAATTTTCTACCAAAAATTTCTGTTTCCCATACTTTCATCTATATCACCCCTTTTAAATATAATTATAACATAAAATATGTAAATTTATTTAATTATAACTGTAAAATAACAAATCCCCAGCATAAGCTAGGGATTTAAATCTATTGATAAGATTAAGATTATTCCTAAATTTTATTAGATTCATAGATAAAAATGATTAT
>NZ_BAAHYY010000028.1:0-29777 GCF_054657315.1 Marinitoga arctica
ATTTTTTCTTGTTTTTATCAAAAATTTCCAAAAAAACTTATACAATTCAATATTTTATAAAAAAAACACCCTTCCGGTTTGATTCACTGGAAGGGTTTGCCTTCAATCTGAAAGTTTCGGGGTTCCCGAAACTTTTTTATACGCATATTATTAATATATATATTTTAATCTATAATAATTTTCACCAGAAACAACATATAAAGTATCATCTTTATTTAATTTATATGGATTCTCATTTATCTTTACTTCAACACCTAATTTTTCACTTATTTCTTTTGCACATTCTTCACATCTCACATGGCTTTCAAAACCATTTCTTATACCATGCTTTAATTCTTCTAAAGAAATTCTTTCAACCCTTAAATCTTCAACAGGTTTTACTAATATTAAATCTAGATCAACCCTATCTGAAATATATTTAGCCATTTATATCCCTCCCTGAATTTTTTATACATAATTATTATACCATAGTTAAAAATTTAAATCAAATATTAAAAAGGGGGAATTTGCTCTTTAATAATTATAAGCGGTTGCAATCTGAGCTGCCAATTTGGCATTGTTATATACTAATTGAATATTGGACTCTAAACTTTTTCCACCTGTAATTTCCTTTATTTTCTCTAACAAGAAAGGTGTTGTATCTTTACCTTTAATCCCTAATTTTTCCGCTTCTTCAAGAGCTGTTTCTATTGCTTTGGAAATTTCATCAAAATCCATTTGATATTCTTCAGGAATAGGATTAGCAATAACAGCTCCTCCATTTAAATTCAATTCCCATTTAACTTTTAAAAATTCAGCAATTTCTTCAGGTGTGTCCAATCTATAATTTACATTAAATCCACTTTTTCTCGTATAAAAAGCTGGTAATTCTACAGTTTTATATCCAATAACAGGAACACCAAATGTTTCAAGATATTCTAAAGTTAATCCAAGATCTAAAATTGATTTAGCTCCAGCACAAACTACTGCAACATTTGTATTTGCTAATTCTTGAAGATCTGCTGAAATATCAAATGTTTCTTGAGCATTCCTATGAACCCCACCAATTCCTCCTGTAGCAAAAACTTTTATCCCAGCTATAGAAGCAACAATCATTGTACCTGCAACAGTTGTTGCACCATCTAACTTTTTTGATATAACATAAGGAATATCTCTTCGACTTACTTTTAATACTTCACGCCCTTTTTTCCCCAGATACTCAATTTCTTCTTTAGATAGTCCTGCCTTTAATTTCCCATTTATAATAGCGATTGTAGCAGGAATTGCACCATTTTCCCTTATAATTTGTTCAACATTGAGAGCTGTTTCAACATTTTGAGGATATGGCATACCATGAGAAATTATTGTGGATTCTAAAGCAACAACTGGTTTATTTTCTCTCAATGCGCTTTTTACTTCTTCAGAAATTTCTAAATATTTATCTAACATAATTTCATCTCCTTTAATTCATTTTTTATATTATTAATGTTCATATCTTCAGAAATTGTATTTTTTGATTTTAATGTAATAATAGATGCGACCATGGAAAAACTAGCAGTTTTGCATAAATCAAAATTATTTAAATAACTATATATCAAAGCAGCTGTAAAGGCATCACCAGCACCTGTAGCATTTTTTATTTTAATTTTTGGAGCTTTTAAGGTAATTATTTCTTGATTATTTGCACAAACAATTCCACTTTCTCCCATAGTTAAAAATACTTGTTTAACCCCTTTTGAAATTAATATATCACAAGCTTTTTTAGCATCATCAATATTATTTATTGTAATACCTGTTAAAATTTCAGCTTCTAATTTATTAGGTTTAATTGTATGAAACTTACCTACAAGATCTTTTATTTTTTCAGTTTTTGCCGTAGAAACTGTATCTAAAAAGATAGGTTTATTATAATTTTCTAAAACATATAATATGCCATCTCTAGGTATATTAGTATCTAAAACTATTAATTCACTATTTTGAATTATACCTTTTCTGGATTTTAAAAAACTGGAATCTAGCTTATCACATACATCCATATGCGAAATTGCAACTTCCATATCGCCATTTGAATTTAATACAGCTAGATAAGTAGAGGTAGGATACTCTGATGAAATCAACGAATTTCCTATATCAATACCTATTTCTTTAGAATGTTCTAAAATTTTTTCTCCATATATATCATTCCCTATTGATGTAATTAGTTTTACATTTAGATTTAATCTAACAAGATTTTCTGCAATATTTCTACCAACACCACCTAGGGAAAGATTTACATATCCTGGATTAGAATCATTGGATTTTAATTTATCTTTTGGAAATCCAGTTATGTCAATATTGGAACCACCTATTACAAGAACGTAATTATGATTGTTTATTATATAACCTCTACCAAGTATATATCCTTTTTTTATAAGATTAGTAATATGTATTGCAACTGATGAACGAGCAATTTTTAAAATAGATGCTATTTCTTCTTGAGATATAAAAGGATTATTTTCAATTAACTTTAAAATTTCTCTTTCTCTTTCAGTCATTTTACCACCCAACTTTAGTTTAATTTATAAACAATTATATAATATCACAAATAAAAATATATTTCAAGTTCTAAGGAGATTCTAAGATTTCTTTAAGCTTCCTCTAAGTTTAATAAGTTATTATATAGATGTCAAAGATAAGAAAAAAAGATTCAGAAAAAGAGGAGGAGAAATTATGAGATATTATTATCCAGGATATAATACTTTTGGAGGATTATTTGGGTTTGGGTGGATAGGAATGATAATTATAGGTATAGTTTTATTTCTTTTGATTTACATAATAATAAATAGCTTTTTCAAGAAAAAAAAGGAAAATTATATTCAAGAAAATACAAAAAGAAACAAAGCATTAGAAATTTTAAATGAAAGATTTGTTAATGGTGAAATTGACGAAGAAGAATATTTAAGGAAAAAAAATTTATTAGGAGGCGAATAATATGAAAAAAGGAATTTTAATTGGAATTATGGCTTTATTATTAGTAGTATTATCTTTTGCAGGAGGTTTTTTTAATAATCCAGCACCGGTAGTTGAATCATTGCCCGTTCAAGAATTATCTTCAAATGAACTTGATGGTTTATTACAAATGAGAGAAGAAGAAAAGTTGGCTAGAGATGTTTATTTAACATTATACGATATGTGGGGAATTAAAACATTTTATAATATTGCTCAAGCAGAACAAACACATATGAATGCTGTAAAAACAATTTTAGATAAATATGATATAGAAGACCCTATAACAGATTATACAGTTGGAGTTTTTAAAAATGAAGAATTACAAAAATTATATTATGATTTAGTAGAAGAAGGTAAAAAATCAATAATAAGTGCATTAAAAGTTGGAGCAACAATAGAAGATTTAGATATATATGATTTAAACCAATTATTGAGCGAAACGGATAATGAAGATATAAAAGTAGTTTATGAAAACTTAAAAAAAGGTTCTGAAAATCATATGAGAGCATTTGTAGGTGTTTTAGGTAGATATAATGAATCATATAAAGCACAATATATTTCACCTGAAGAATTAACAGAAATACTTACTCAAAATACAAAATGAAAAAGTGATATGAAAATTATAACATATAACAAAGGTTGGCTTTGCCGACCTTTGTTATATGTTATAATAGTAATAGCAAAATTAATTATAGGTGATATATGAAAAAAAGAGCTATTATCTTTATTTTCTTAACTGCAATTTTGATGGGAAGTACTTTTCCTATTCAAAAAATTGGTCTTACATATGTAAATCCGTTGGTTTATATATTTTTTAGATTTTTAATAGCAACAATAGTTTCCTTTTTCATTTTTAAAAAAGGAAATTTTTTCTATTCTTTTATTTTGGGTTTGGTGTTATCTATAGGATATATAAGTCAAATAATAGGAATAACATATACAAGTGCAACAAAAGCTGGTTTTATTACTTCACAATATATTATTTTTATTCCATTTTTTTCATTTCTAATAGAAAAAGAAAAAATCAATTTTTATCAAGGTGTAAGTTTTTTATTTTCGATTATGGGTTCTTATTTGATATCTGGGGGAATAAACAGTTTTAATTTCGGGGATTTTTTAATGATTATATGTGCTATAAGTTTTGCTTTACATATTGTTTTAATAACAAAATTTAGTAAAAAAATAAATGAAGACAGATTATTGACATATCAATTTTTGACAGTAAGCATAATTACATTTATAATATCTATATTATATAGAGTGGATTATAAGATAAATTTATTTTCTTTTCTAACTATAATTTACTCTGCTATAATAGGTAGTGTTATTGTAATATTTTTACAATTAAAATATCAAAAACATATAGGCAGTAATTTAACTGCCTTAATATTTTTAATTCAACCTATTTTCTCAGCTTTTTTATCCTTTGTAATTTTACATGAACAACTTATGTTTAAACAGATAATAGGTGCTATTATATTATTATTAAGTATAATTCTATCTTCATCATTCAAATAAAAAATTATTTTCTATTAATTTATTTAAAAAGTTTTCTTTTGACATTACTTCTATTTCATAACCACTTTCTACTTCTTTTAGATTTCTTATACCAATAATGCTTTTTAATTTTTCAACTTTCCACATTTCAGAGTAATTAAAATAAAATTTTTTAGATTTTATTACACCAAATTTTAACATATTTTTTTCTAATTCAATTAAAAATTCATGGATGCTATTTTTATCTTTAGCACTTACTAATAAAGCATTTGGATATAAGGTTTTTATATGGTGTATTTTATCATAACTTAAAAGATCGACCTTGTTAAATACAATAATTTTGGGTATTTTTTCTATTAAAATTTCTTCTATAATATCTTCAACAACTTTCATTTTTTCTTCAAAATTTTCTTCACTTATATCAATTAATTCTAATATAATATCTGCATAATTTATTTCATCTAAAGTTGACTTAAAGGATTCAATTAATTCAACAGGTAATTTTCTAATAAATCCAACTGTATCTGAGAAAATGGTTATTAATCCAGAGGGAAATCTAACCCGCCTAGATAAAGTTGATAATGTTGAAAACAATTTCTCTGAAACTAGTATAGAAGAATCATCTGACAAAGACTTTAATAAAGTTGATTTTCCAGCACTAGTATATCCTAATATTGAAATATTTGGAAAATATGATTCATTTCTTTTTTTATTTTTGATTTTTCTAGATTTTTCTAAATACTTTAATTCTTTTTTTATAGTATTTATTCTATCCTTTATATTTCTTCTTTTATATTCTAAAAAAGTTTCACCTGAACCTCTTGTACCTGTACCTGTACCTCTTGCACCTCCACCAATTCGGGACATCTCTTTACCTAAACCAATTATTTTAGGTAATTCATAAGTTAATGTAGCTAATTCCACTTGCAGCTTACTTTCTGCATTTTTAGCGTTTCTTTTAAATATTTCTAAAATAACTTCATTTCTATCTAGTATTTCTATATCTTTTATAACTTCACCAATATTTTTTCTCTGGGAAACTGAAAGAGAATCATTAAAAATTAACACATCTACATTATAAATAGAGATTAAATCCAAAACTTCTAGGATTTTACCTTTACCAATATATGTTCTTTTATCAATATTGTTTCTTTTCTGAATAATTTCAGATACAGTTTTTATTCCAATATTTTTGCTTAAAAATTTCAATTCTTCAATTTGTTTATTAAAGTCTTTATCTCCTAAGTTTGCAGCTATAATTATTCCATTTTGAAATTCCAGCATTAAACCATCCTCACTTTTTTAATATGCAGCAATATAACCATCAGCTCTTTTTTCAGTTCCTGCAACATATACGTCATTTTCTTTAATGATAATTTGTCCTCTTCCAAAAGGGCCAGAGCTCAAAGATACATTTATTTCATGACCTAATCTTTCTAATTTTTCTGCTATATATGTTGGAAATTCTTTTTCCACTAATATTTTTTTTCTTTCTATCCATTGCCATCTTGGTGCATCTAAAGCTGCTTGTGGATTGAGATTTTTATCAATCATATTTAAAACAACTTGTAAATGTCCTTGAGGTTGCATATACCCTCCCATAACCCCAAATGGTCCAATAGGTTTTTCATTCTTAGTAATAAACCCTGGAATAATTGTATGATATGGTTTTTTTCTTGGTTCTAAAAAGTTTATATGTTTTTTATCTAAAGAGAAACTATGCCCCCTATTTTGTAGGGCTATACCTGTTTCAGGAATTACTATACCGGAACCAAAACCCATATAATTACTTTGTATAAACGAAACCATATTTCCCCACTTATCAGCAGTTGCTAAATAGACAGTATTTGATGTAGGAATATTTCCAGGTTGTGGGTTAATAGCTTTATCGGATATTAAATTACTTCTATTTTTTACATATTTCTCAGATAACATTTCTTCTGTTTTTACATTCATTTTTTCAATATCAGTAATATATTCTTTTCCATCAATAAATGCTAATTTTAAGGCTTCTATTGATTTATGATAAAATTCTTCTTCACTTGAATAACTTAAGTTTTTAAATATATTCAAAGCCATTAAAGTAATTATTCCCTGAACATTTGGAGGTAATTCCCAAATATCATATCCATTATAATTTATTTTAATAGGTTCTACGAAATTATTTTTAAAACTTTCAAAATCATCATAATCAAAATAACCATTATATTTTTTAGAAAACTGTACAATTTTTTCTGTTAGAGAACCGTTATAGAATTCTTTTGCATTAGAATTTGCTATTGATTCTAATGTTTTCGCATGAAATGGAAATTTAACTATTTGACCAGGTTTTGGAGCATTATAACCAAACGTTTGAAACCAGTATTTAAATACCTCACCTTTTAATTTCTTTTTATAAATGTTATTAGCTCTATTCCAATAATAAGATACTATTGGCGAAACGGGATAACCTTCATTAGCATATTTAATAGCAGGTTCAAATAATGTTTTAAAATCCAATTTACCAAAGTTTTCCCATATCAAATTCCATCCAGCAGGTGTTCCTGGAACTGTAATTGCTTCCCAACTGTGTGGCTTTATTTCATTAATACCTCTTTTGTGTAATTCTTCTATCGATAATTTTTGAGGAGAGTAACCACTTGAATTCATTCCATATAGTTTTCCATTATACCAAATTATAGCAAAATTATCTGAACCAATTCCATTAGAAGTTGGCTCTACTACAGTTAGGGCTGCTGCAGTAGCAACAGCTGCATCTATAGCATTTCCACCCTTTTTTAATATATCTAATCCTGCTTGTGCAGCTAATAGTTCACTAGTTGCAACAACCCCATTTTTTGCAAATACACATGTTCTTTTTGAAGAATAAGGATATTCTAAATAATCAAATTTCATAAAAATCCCCCTATCTATTTAATGCATTGAAAATATAGTATAATCCAATTATTATTAATATAACAAATAAAATTCTTTGAATCCATTTTGATCCCTTTTTTATTGAAAAAGAACTCCCTAAATATCCTCCAGAAATACTACCAAGAGCTAAAACAAATCCAGCTATATAATTTACTTGTTTATTATACGCAAATATTGCAAAAGCAAAAAAAGTATATATTAATACTAAAAAAACTTTTACAGCATTAGTTTTTACTAGGTCATATCCTTCCAATAATACTAGAGCTGACATTAAGAAAAAACCTACACCAGCTTGAATAAAGCCACCATAAATACCTATTAAAAAGAAAACAACAAAACTTAAAATATTATTTTTCTTAACCTTTCTTTCTTTTGTCCATATATCTGGTTTCCAAATTAAAAAAATACTCATAATGATTAAAATAATACCAACAATACTTTTTAATAGCGCTTTATCTATATTAACAACTATATTGGCACCTACAATTGCCCCTAATGTGGATGGAATTGCTAGAAAAATAGCTCTTTTTAAATCTAATACATCATTTTTTCTAAATTTTGTTGTTGCTGTAATGTTTTGAAAAATAATACCTATTCTATTAGTCCCATTAGCAATGTTAATAGGTAATCCTAAAAGGTTTAAAACAGGCAATGTAATTAATGAACCACCACCAGCTATAACATTTAAAAAACCACTAAATAAACCAGCAAAAAATACCAAAATATATAACATAATATCCCTCCTGAAATTTCGTTAAGCTAATTATTCTTATTATATATAAAAATTTAGAATTTGTCAATTAAGAAAAATAAGAAGTATATTTTTTAAGAATTTTTTAAAATTAATTTGTTATAATATTTTTATGAAGTATAAAAATCAAACTAAAAACGGAGGTGACTAAATGTGAAAAAAAGGAATATTGTATTTTTAAGTTTATTTTTTGTATTAACATTTATGTTTGTAGGCTGTATTTCAAATTTAAATAATGAACAACCTTTAGAAAACGCAACTGTTAGTGTTCTTTTAACGGATCGTCCTGTTAAGGATGTAGATGGATTACTAGTATTTATAAAGGATGTGTATTTTACCTATGAAATTAACGGTGAATCTGAGAATTCAACACCTGTTGAAATAAATAAAGAGTATGATATTTTAACTTTAGCAGGAACAGAAACACATTTATTTGATTTTGAACTACCTATAAATGCTCAATTAGAAAGCATTCATATGGATGTAAGCAGTGTTGCAACAGTTGTTATAGACGGAGATGAATATACTGTCTCTGTGAATGGTAGCGGAGAAGGTGTTACAGAAAATTATAGTAAAATTATAATACCTAATGTAGGCATTACAATTTCTGATGATGGAGAATTGGTTATTGATTTTGATGTAGTAAGATCTTTAAAACAGGTTGGAAATCCTCAAAATAATTCATATAAGCTTATCCCTGTTTTAAAACCAACATTTAGAAGGAAAAATGTAAATGATATCTTTTTTATAAAAGGAAATATTATTGATTCAATTGATAATTCAGTAAATGGTGCAATTATTACTTTATCTTCTACTTCGATTACAGGTGAATCCACAATTTTAAGAGTAACCTTAAGTAATGATAAAGGGGAGTTCAATTTAGGAAAATATCCAAATGGAGAATATGATATTAAAGTTTATACTAATTTGAATTTTGCAGATGATGGTTCAGAAATAGATTTCAATAATGAAATTTCAGATTATGCAACAACAATTGAGGTAAACAGTGATAATGTGGAGATTAATATTAAATTAGATATACCTATAATATAACATAAAAAGGATTGGCAAGTTGCCAATCCTTTTTATGTTAGGATGTTATTAATCTTTCTATACAATACGTTTTTGTAAATATTTATTATTATCATACTCCTTAACTTCTATTGATTGTAACTTATTTAAAACTTCATTTATATTTTCTCCGAAGTGTAAAGCTATTTTTTCAGCTTGATCATATCTTAAAGGATGTTTTTCGGTAATATCTAAAATAGCTTCATCTGCTGTAAGATATCTATCAACATCAAATTCACCGTCTTCCCTATAATTTATAGGAACAGCATTTGGAAATTTTTCACACGCATATATTAAATTTTCCTTGTTTGGTATAGTTACCCATTTCTCTAAAGGTGGTCTGATTGGTATATTAATATAAACCCTTTCAGGCATTGGATTAATAGATTTTATAATTTCTGCAATTTTCTCTATATCTTCTTTTGAATCATTAACATTTTTCATCAGCATTACTTCAATCCAAATTTTACCTTTAAATTCTTTCGCAAAAATTCTTAAACCTTCCAATATTTTGTTATATTCAATATTTATAATAGGTCTATTTATCAACTTGAATTTTTTTTCATTAGGTGCATCAATACTTGGTAATATTAAATCAGCATAGGATAATTCTCTACGTACTTCTTTTAAATATAACAAAGAACCATTCGTAATAACAGCAATTTTATATTTATATTTGCTCTTTATCCATTGGATTATTGTTCCAAGATCAGAATGCAAAGTAGGTTCTCCATCACCAACAAACGTTATATAATCTATATTTATTCGGGAAGTTTTAATAGCATTTTCTAGTTCATTAATTATATCTTTTTTAGGAATATATTCCTTTCTTTTATTTGTAAAATTAGTGGTTTTGCCTAATTGACAATAAATACATGAGTAATTACATGTTTTTAATGGGGTTAAATTAATTCCTAATGAGTTTCCTAATCTTCTAGATGGAACAGGACCAAATATATTTCCCATTTTTATCTCTCCTTTATATATAAAATACATATAAATTATATCATAAAAATATTTATAATTATGTGTTAAAATATCAACGGAGGTGATTATATGAGAATTTATATATCTTTTGATTTTGAAGGTCTTGCAGGAGTTACACAATGGTCAGACGTTACAAAAGGAAAGGATTACAAACAACATTATGCAATGGAACAATTAAAGGCTTTATTAAAACCATTAAGAGATCATGAGGTTATTATTTCTGATTCTCATGCTATGGGGGATAACATTTTATGGGAAATCACAAAAGAATTTTCCAATGTTCACTTAATTTCGGGTGGAATTAGAAAATATTATATGATGACTGGTATAAATAATACTTTTGATAGAATGATATTTTTCGGATATCACTCTGGGGTGGGTGAAAAATACTCCACAATGGATCACACATATTCCAGTTCATCTATACATAACATTTGGATAAATGGTATTTTAATGAATGAAACATTAATAAATGCTGCATTTGGCGGATTATACAATGTCCCACTTGCTATGGTTGTAGGAGATGATAAATTAGAAAACCAATTAAATGGATATTTTAAAAATTTAGTATACGTGACTACTAAAGAATCATTAGGAAGATTTTCCGCAAAATTCAAACCTATGGGATTATTATTAAACGAAATAGAAGATCGCACAAAAGAAATGTTGGAATTAAAAAAAGACGAGTTTTCTATTTTTAAATTTGAAAGTCCAATTGAAATGATTGTAGAATTTACTGATACCTTAAGGACAGATATGGTAGAATCAATGCCATTAGTTGAACGAATTGATGGGAGAAAGGTAAAGTTAGTTCATAATGATTATAATGTTGTTTTTGAAGGGTTATTGGCAATGACATATATAACTTTAGCTGCCAAATATATATAATTTATTCAATATAATGTTTTTTAATGTATGGCGAATTCATCATAAAAAGCAGACCTCCATATGATAAATTGAATTTAATTGGATCGTTTAAATTTAATTTGTTTTCTGAATTTGTAATATCAAGGACTATGTAATCATTATTGATATCTATTATTTTTATTTTTTTATTTGCAGGAATTAGATATTCCTTTTTTAATTCTGGTATATCAATAACGCATATACCAATTTTTTTATTTATACCTTTAAATTTTTTATTTTTTATTTCAATAAGTTCAGTTACAAATTCACATGTGTCCTGATGAAGATAATCAAAAGGCGTATCATCAAGTCCTATTCCAAGGGCTATAGATGCGCCACATCTTAATTGATTGATTTCTTTTGGAATATTTATTTTTTCAAATAAAGATAATGTTCCAGAACTTCCGCCTGATATTTCTTTAATTTCAATATTGAAATCCTTTTCTAATTTATGTTTTATATTTATCAGGGTGTTAAATTTATCTTCAGTGGGTATTACACTACCAAAACAAGAAAAATTTGTACCTAATCCTCTAAGATTAATATTTTTCATTTTCAATATTTCTTTCACATAAAAATATAATTCATTATAATTCTCAAAATATATACCTTCTCTTAAATCACCAATATCTATCATCAATATGATATCATATACTTTATTATAATTATTTGCATATTTATTTATTTCTTTTATGGTCTCTAATTCTGAAACTAAAGAAATATCTGTATATTTCACAATACTTTCAATTTCACATTTCATCGGAATTCTTATTAACATTTTTTCTACAGGAAAAGCATTAAAATTTTTTAAATTTAATAGTCTAGAATCTGCTAAAATATCAATTCCACAATTTATTATATTTTCAATTATTTTAAAATCACCGGCAAAAACCTTGGTTACCGCAGCAACCTTAATGTTTTTTTCTTTGCATTTTTTAATAACATTTATTGTATTTTCTCTAATCTTTTTTAAATAAACCAAAAGGTATGGAATAGCAATTCCTCCTAAATAATATCATACAAAATTTTTATTAATAAAATTAGCAATACACCTAACATAATTGGCTTTATAATTTTACTTCCTTTTTTTAATGCTAAACCAGAACCGATCCAATTACCTGCCATTCCAAAAAGTGCTGCAGGTAATCCAATAGAAAATATAACCTTTCCTCCAATTATAAAAGTAATTAATGCACTAATATTTGAAGCTAAATTAACAATTTTAGCTGTTCCTGAAGCTTTTATATGATCAAGGGATAAAAAAGAAACATATAAAATTATCAGAAATGTCCCAGTTCCTGGCCCAAAAAAACCGTCATACATACCAACAATAAAACCAATAAAACTTGATAAAAATATTGTTTTTGTATGTGTTAGATTTTTAATTTTATTTTCATCTTTAATAGGTTTTTTTATTAATATAAAAGTAGCAGCAATAGGAATTAAAATTGTTAAAACTATTTTTAAAACATTATCTGGAATAAATAGTGCAAGTTTTGCTCCTAAAAAAGAACCTAAAAAAGAAAAAATAACAGAAAAAATACCCACTTCAAAGATTATGGCTTTTCCATTAGCATACCTTAATGTACTAATTGTTGTTCCAATTGATGATGACAATTTATTAGTAGCTAATGCATTATGACTAGGAAGACCGATAAACAAATATGCTGGTAAAGAAATCAAACCCCCACCACCAGCAATAGAGTCAACAAATCCTGCTAAAAAGATTAAAGGAAATAATATTAGTTTGTTTATTAAAGTTATATCCACATCATCACTCCTTAAAAATTTGTTAGCATATAGAACTATTATATCATAAAATTCAGGCTAAGCAAATACGCCTAGTCTGAATAAATTGATTGTTTGCTATAATATTTATTATTATTTTTAATAATAATATAATTCTCTCCTATATTTTTTTGCTAAATAAACACCATACATAAAACCGCCAATATGAGCCCACCAAGCTACACCTGAACCATAATATGGCCCTACTAAAGATAATAATCCATTAAAAACTTGAGCTAAAAACCATAAACCAATAAAAATAAATGCTGGAATGTTTACAAAAAATGGAAACCATAATAATAAAAATAAAGTTTGAATCTTTGCAAAGGGAAATAAAACAAAGTATATGCCAATAACCCCCGCTATCGCTCCTGAAGCGCCTATGGTTACTACAGATGAATTAATATTAAAAATATAATGAGTAAATGATGCGATATAACCACTGATGATATATACTAATAAAAATTTAAAATGCCCTAATTTATCTTCTACATTATCACCAAAAAGCCATAATGACCACATATTACCAATAATGTGCATAAAACTTCCATGTAAAAACATACTTGTTAATATGGTGAAAAGATTTAATATAATATATCTTAAATCCCAATATACTATTCCTTTGGTTAATTCAATTGGAGTAAATCCAAGGTTATTTATAAAATTTTCTCTTATTTCTGGGGGTAATATGATTTCAAACATAAAAATTATGGTATTAATAACAATTAGAATTATGGTAACTATAGGTTTTTTACTACTAGGATTAATATCTCGTAATGGAAACATAGTATCCTCCTGAAATTTTCTCTAAATTTTTATTTTTATTTCAATTTTAATAAATCATTTCCTTTCCAACAATGCTACAGATTCTAAATGTTTTGTGTGAGGAAACATATCAACAAAAACAAATTTTTTAATATTATATATTTCTTTTAGATAAATCATATCTCTTGCAAAATTTGAAGGGTTGCATGAAACATATATTATATTATTAAATTTATTTTCAATAATGAAATTAATAACATTTTTATGTAGTCCCGCTCTTGGTGGATCTACAACTACCGTTTCAAAATCTATATTTAAATTTTTCACAACATCTTTTGCATCACCTAAATAAAAATCCACATTTTTCACATTATTTTCTTTAGCATTTTCTTTAGCAGCATTTACAGCTTCTTTAATTATTTCAACTCCAACCACCTTTTCCAACTTTTTTGCCATTAATAAGGTTATTGTTCCAGCGCCACAATAAAGATCTAAGCCTATTCCTGAATCTTTATCTAAATAATCTAAGACTTTGGAATATAATATTTCTGACCCTAAAGTATTAGTTTGCAAAAATGAAAAAGGTCCTATTTTAAAATTTATACCTAAAACATTTTCCACAAAATAATCTTCCCCATACAATTTTCTTACATTATCAGGTTTAACTACTGTAGCTTTTGAGTCGGTAATTGTATGATAAATACTCACTATTTTCCCTTCAAGATTTAAATTTCTAACATCTTCACTCCATTTTTCAATATACGAATGATACTCTTCTGATGATGTTGAAATATTTAAAAGTATTTCATTTGTCTTAAATCCTTTCCGCATAACAAGATGTCTTAAATAACCTTTATGTTTTCTATAATTTCTGAAAGGTAAATCTTTAAAAAACTTTTCAGAAAATTCAATTATTTTCCCAAAATCTTCAGGAGCTATTTTACACGTTTTTGCAGAATATACGTCATAAAATTTTCCTTTTCCTCTTAATCCTATTGTTAAAGGACCATCTTTAAATTCATTTCCAAAAGAATATTCCATTTTATTCCTATAATGATAAATTAATGGTGAAGATAAGACTCCTTCATAATCTTTTATTTCGATATTACTATCTTTTAAAATTTTGAGAATATCCTCAGTTTTTTGATTCAATTGTTTTTCGTATTCAATATCTAGATAAGAACATCCACCACATTTCCCAAAAACATCACATAATTCCATTATTTACCTCCAAGTTCTTTTAGTTTTTCTAAAACTTTTTCTGCATGATCTTTCACTTTAACTTTTTCCCATACATAAGCAATTTTACCTTCAGGATCTATTAAAACTGTTGTTCTTACAACACCATAATACTCTTTTCCAAACATTTTTTTCTTTTGCCATACTCCAACTTTTTCTAATAATTTCTTATGTTCATCTGATCCTAATTTAATTTTTAAATCATGTTTTAAAATAAATTTTTTATGTTTTTCAACATCATCAGGACTAACACCAATTATTTCAGCATTTAGTTTTTTAAATTCATCAATTAAGTCAGAAAAATCTTTTGCTTCAGTAGTACAACCTGGTGTGTTATCTTTTGGATAAAAATATAATACTACCCATTTCCCTTTTAAATCATCACTTTTTATAATATCACCATTTGTTTCTATAATTTCAAAATCCAAAAAATCTCCAATTTTATAATTTAAATATGACATATTTTCACCTCCAATTATAATTTTTCTATTTTTATTTGAGATAATAACCTTTCAACATCTTCTTTCTTACACAATTCGGTTCCCGGGGTTAGAACCGCAGCGTTTCCTGCAGCATTTGCCAATCTAAAAGCTTCTAATTTATCTTCTTCGTATTTCAATACATATCCTGCTAGGAAAGAATCACCAGCACCTACAGCGCTTTTTACTTTTAATTCAACAGGATAAGAGTAATAAGCTTCATCCCAATTAACGTATACACTACCGTATTTTCCCATAGAAACAAGAATTTCATTTAACTTATATTTTCCTAAAGTTTCTTTAGCGTATTTTACTATTTCAAATTTATTTTTTTCATCAACTTCTTTATTCAATAATCTTGATAATTCATGTGTATTAGGTTTTATGCAATATGGCTCAGCATCTAAACCAGCTTTCAAGTTTTCGCCATCAGCATCAAAAAAAACTGTAGCGCCCCACTGTTTTAATGAAAAAATTAATCCAGTGTAATAATTTGGATCAACCCCTTTTGGTAAACTCCCCGATATTACAATTGTATCTTTTTCTCTTATTAATGAATGTAGAACCTCAAAAACTTTTTGAAGTTTTTCTTTTTTTACTTTTTCTCCTGGCATGCTCATTCTATATTGAATTTTTTCTTCTAAAATAATATTCATTCTAGTTTCATGTTCTATTCTAACAGAAGAATATATAACTCCTTCTTCGTCTAACATTTCTTCTATTTTTCTTCCATTATGACCTCCTAATAATGACACAGCAACAGAAACTCCACCAAGCTCTTTAATAACTCGTGAAACATCTATCCCTTTTCCTGCAGGATAGTCTACTAATTTTTTTGCTCTAATAGTATCATCGGGTTTTAGTTCATCAATATAAATGTATCTATCCAAACTTGGATTCATCGTTAGTGTAAAAATCATTTTATCCCCCCAGTGATTTTATATAATCATTTAATCTTTTTATATACCTATTTAATATGGATTCAAGTTCATTTATTTTTTCTTTTTCAATTGCAATATTTGTTTCAAAATCTGAAAATAATATTTCTATATCATTATAAATCAAATCAACTACACCATAAAGATTAGATTCTAAACTATTTTTTATAATTTCTTCACCTTCATCAAATTTTTTTTCTATCTTTTTTATTATTTTATTTTTCTTAAAAGCCGCAAAAAATGTACTTGTCATTACTCCAAGACCGGTAATAATACCTCCTGTTATATCTATAATGGAGAATTGAGTAAACATCATCAATATAATTCCCAAAATTGACAATCCTGCTCCACTGAATACTGTTGTATTAATAGATTTCAATTTCTCTTCTTTAATTAAATCTATAAATTTTTCCTCTTCTATGTAAGAATCAATTTTATTAATTGTTTGTTCTATTAAATTTTTTCTTTGCTCACCAAATTCATAAAACATATTTTTTAAATCAATTGCCTTTTCTAATTTTTTTAATTCTTCAATATTTTTATTCAACATTTTCTTAATGTTTTCAATAAATTTAGAAGATCTTTCAGAAGATATTTCCTTCGTTGTATTCAATATTTCATTAATATAAATTTTTTTTAATTCTTCTTCAAAAGCTTTTATGTTTTCCTTTTTTGAAAAGGTTCGTCTAATTAAATTCCAAATAGTTATTTCTTCTTCTAATTTCTTTTTTATTTTTTTTGATGTATTTCTATAATTTTCTATAATTCTTTTTATCCATAATTCTATTTCATTTATTGAATTCTTTTTTGAAACATCGATATTTTTCTTTATTAAATCCAAAACTTCATATTGTTTAGATAGTACACTTTTTCTTTCGTAAATATGTTCATTTATTGAATTTATAAAAACAACTATTTGATTAGCTAAAGATTCTAATTTCTTGAACTCCTTTTTATTACCAGTTATTGTATCTAAAATAAATTTTCTAATATCTTTAAATCCAGAATTTTCCTTATTTTCATATTCCATATCTGAAGAAGTAATAAAAACAGGTGTTTTTTTTCCAATATTTTCAGCACGGATTATTGCATTTTTATAATTTATTTCTATTTGTTCTTTTTTAGCAATATCTTTCATCGAAAGAACAATGATACTATTTTTGCACTATCTTTTTAAAAAAATCCCATGCACTACCTGCTTCAATATTATTTGCTGGAAATATAAAAATTATCAAATCAGCTTCTGGAACAAATGATTCAGTGATTTTCTCATGTTCAATAATCATGCTATTTGTTCCTGGAGTATCTACTATTCTTATATTTTTTAAAATTTCGTATGGTCTACCGATATATTTTATATATTTATCTGGCAAATCTTTTTCATAAGGTTCTTCAGAATATTCAATAACATTTATTTTATCTGTACAAGTTTGTGGCGATACTTTAGTTAATTCTTTATTTTTAAGTAATGCATTAATAAAACTACTTTTTCCTGAATTAACTTCCCCAACTATCATGAACGTATAAGGTTCATCCAATTTTTTTTTAATTTTTTCTAATTTTTCATCTCTTTTTATTGTTTTTAAAACAAACTTTAAATCTTCAATTATCTCATTTAATTCTTTTTGTTTTAATAAAACACTTTCATCTATAATATACAATTACATCCCTCCTTATGGGACCCTATGACCCAATGCTGCTTCATAAATAATATACCATTGTTCAGGCGAAAGATTTAATTCAAGAGCTTTAATTGCGTTTTCTAAACGTTCAATTTTCCCGCTACCCGAAATTGGTACTATTCCAGCCGGATGACTTAACAACCATGAATATGCTATAGTATCTAATGAATCAACCCCAAAATCTTTTGCCACCTCTTTTAAAGAAGAATATATTCTACTAGCTTTTTCAGAATCAATTTTAAAAATTTTTCCTCCAGCTAATGGAGACCAAGCCATAGGATTGATTCTTTTTTCCATTAAAAAATATAAATTATCATTTTCAAAGTGCTCGATATTAAAAGGTGAAATTTCTATTTGGTTTGTAATTAATGGAACATTAACCCATGATTGTAGTGTTTTAAATTGCTGAATAGTAAAATTAGAAACACCAAAATATAATACTTTTCCGGAATTATACAATTCATCAAAAGCTTTCGCAATTTCTTCAGGATTCATAAAAGGATCAGGTCTATGAATTAATAACAAATCAATATGATCAGTATTTAGATTTTTCAATGAATTTTCCACAGATTCTATAATATGTGCTTTGCTAGTGTTATAATGTTTAACCTTTCTTTCATATTTTTCATTTTTTACCATTATGCCACATTTGGTAATAATTTGTATTTTATTTCTTAATGAAGAATTTGACTTTAATACTTCTCCAAAAATACTTTCACATGTATGATTACCATATATATCAGCATGATCAAATGTTGTTACTCCTAAATTAATAGCTTTTAAAATAAAATTTTCTAATTCTTCTTTAGAAAATCCCCATTCATTTAGTCTCATCATGCCTTGAACAACTCTAGAAATTCTTAATCCGCTATTTGAAAGATTTATTTTCATTTTTTCACCCCGTATTAAATTTCTAATATAGTTCCTGCACCAAATTTTATTATTCTTCCTTTAAATTCAACATTCATGACATTAATTGATTCTGTTCCTGTACAATGTGAAGGAAGTAAATATTCAACTCCCGTTTTTTTAATTCTATCCAATCTTACAAACAATTTTTCTTCATAAAGTTTATAAAAGTGAAATCCACCAATTACAGCATGTAATTTTTCTCCAAAAGACTCCTTAACAAAATTTAATATATTTTCTATTTTTGGATGAGCACAACCTGTTATAACAACTAATCCTTTTGATGTTTTTAATACTAATGAATGTTCCGGTATATTTCCATCAAATGTTCCAGTAGAATATATATTTTCATCTATTTTTACAATTTTGTTACAAGAAACTATTTTTGTTTTATTTTTTAGTTTATTTAATAAATCACTTGGAAAATTTGAAGGAATAAAAGATTTTTCAACTTTTGAATTTTCTAAAATATAGTCTAGTCCTCCAGTATGATCATCATGAAAATGACTTAAAAACAAATAATCAATATTATTTAATTTATTTTCCAATCCTAAATGTTTTATATTATGTTCTAAAATTCTGTAATCATTTCCAGTATCAAAAAGTAATTTTCTCCCATTTTCTTCTATAAGAACAGAAAAACCCCAATCCCTTTTTAATAGAGGGTGAACTTTAAAATTATCAACAATACTTGTTATTTTCACAGTAACTCCTCCCAAAATAATTTTATTCAAGGAAATTATACCATATATATAACTATAAAAAAACTTTCATTACATATTTTATAAAAAAAATGCTCTTCCAGCTTAATAGGCTGGAAGAGTTTATATTTAATTTATCCTAATTAAAAAAATTAATTTTTTATTCACCCATATTGTTTTCTATATCTGCAGGACTTAATTTCATATTAAATACATATTCAATAGATCTTCTGAGTAGTAAAATAAACCAATCACTATCGTAATCAGAATGCTCAACATAATATTCTAATGGTGAAGTTGAAGCTATAACTCTTCCATTCCCATATCTATATTCAATATATGTTGGATATTGTTCAGAAGATGTTGATTCTTTAATAAATACTACAAGATTTTCTATATCACTATTTTCTAAATTGTCAAAACCTCCATGACTTGCATAATTTCCATACAATGGGTTTTCAATTGGGAAATCTTCTAATAATGGATGAGTTTCATTTTCAATAGTGTTGTAATAATCAAAATAATCCCTCCAAATTACACCACCTGGAAGTGTCCCAGTAAAATTACCATAGTTCCAACCATTATCACAAGCAACCCAAAATAACGTTCCACCATTACGAACAAAGGTGTTAAATTTTTCAGAGTTTGACTTATATATATCATAAAAACTTGTTGATTGATCTCCCTCAATAATAATTGCCCAAGTTGGATCAAATGATTCAATACTATTTATATCATCGGAACTTTTAATTTCATATTGATCTAATCCACTTCCTTTAGAGAAACCTATTTCTGTTAACATATTTGGAATAGCGTTAGAAACATTCCATGGAGATAAATCCCTAAAAATAACCACATGTTCAGCTGCTTTCCTTAGTATTAGATCTGGAGCATTAATAGTTTTTGTATTTTCAATTATTATAGGAGCAGCATCTGATGAATAATTAGAGTTATTTGATGGATCACGAGCATATACGACATAATTTCCCGTTGGAATAAAATCAAAGTAATAGTTACCATCATTATCAGAAAAAGTGAACATTCCAGGTAAAGGGTTACCTTCGGGAGTTCTAATTTCTAGTAAAATACCACTATGAATATTCTTATCAATAAATTTTACGTTTCCTTTAAGCATACCATAATCACCTAATGGATAAAGAATTAAAGATGATTCAAGCGTTATTTCAGAATCTTCTTTTACTTCAATGAATTGTTTGGTTGGGAAATAACCATCATGTTCAGCTTTTATTATATAATTACCCGCTGGTATATTTTCAATTATAAAATTTCCGTTTGAATCAGTAATTCCATCGCCTAATTTTGATATAGTATCTATAGGACTAAACCCGTCACCAGAACTTTCCATACCTTCAATTGAAACCAATATATTTTCATGATTACTTTTGTCACTTAATTTAGCAATACCTCCAATATTGCTATTTCCTAATAATGGATCTATTTTTTGACATGATATTATTAAAAATAATATCATTATTGATAATAAAAAAAGTAATTTTCTCATAGTTTCCCCCCTTTAAAATCTAATTCCTAATTCTGCAAAACCACTATAAATTCCAAAAGTTTGTTGAAAAGATAAATCAAATACGGTATTCATTCCACCAGATATTACTAATGGACCTAAATATATAGCAATTCCTGCCTTGGTTAAATACATTGTATATGAGTATATAGAAAATTGATTGTCATAATACTGAATAATAGGACTTATTCCACCATATACTTTTAAGCTTTTTAAAGGAATTTGTAATAATAAAAATATTGTTGGCTGTAAATACGATATTTCACCAGATTTTATAATATCTGGTGGTGAGAATACGCCAATTTCTAATCCAAGTAAATTTTTATCTCCAAATTTAACATTTGCACCATAAAAAGTTCTTTCATTACCACTTAACTCCATCAAATAAGTTCCTGATACTTCAAAACTAAAAAGCATACCATTTAAAATTATCACTAAAAATAAAATAAAAAACGATTTTTTCATAATTCCCCTCCTTTTTATTAATATTATGTTGTTATAATATCATCAATACATTAAGAATTGACATATGAATAATATTTTCCTATAAGTTTTAACCAAATTTTATTTATATATTAATATAATTAGTAATAACTTTAATTAAAACTATTGACAATTTGTCACTATTGATTTATAATTATAATGGAGGTAATATTATGAGAAGAAAATGTTTAAGATTTAAAAGTGCTGATTTATTAAGTGGATATTTATTACTTTTTTTGAAACAGCAACCTGCTCATGGTTATTATTTATCAATGAAACTTAAAGAATTAGGTTTTAAAATAAATGATCCGGCTGTTATTTATAGGCATTTAAAAAAGATGGAAATGGCAGAATTAATATATTCAAAAATACACCCTGGAAAAGATGGACCTCCAAAGAAAATTTTTTATATTACTAATGAAGGAAATAAATATTTAAAAGAAATAATAGAAAATATAAAAAATAGAATAATTCTATTAAAAAATTTTTTAAGCGAATATGAAAGGAGTGAAAGTAATGAAGATAGCAATTCCATTAATTGAAAATTTAGGAGAAGATTCAAAAATTAGCGAACATTTTGGACATGCACCATATTTTGGATTTATAAATCTAAAAGAGGATGGAAATTATGATTTAAATATTACTAAAAATCCTTTAGAAGAACATGGTCCAGGAGATATTCCTGCTTTTCTTCACGAAAATGGTATTGATTTATTAATAGCTAGAGGTATTGGAGGAAGAGCAGTAGTTTTTTTTGAACAACTAGGAATTCAAGTTATACGTGGTGCTAATGGAAATGTTAGAGAGATCATGGAAGCATTAAAGGAAAATATGTTAAAAGATAAAGAATATGAAGTGAAAGAACATTTTCATGAACATGGAAATCATGACTGTGGAAAGCATTAAGAATATTAATTTACATTTTTATTTAAAATTAACAAAATCCCCTTATTGATAAAGGGGATTTTTATATATAATAAGATTATATAATTTTAAAATTTAAATTCGGATAAAGCATTATTTAAAAGATCAACACTTGTTTGTAAATCTCCTGCAATCTCGGCTAAATTATCTGCCATACTTTGTATTTCTCCACTTGATTCTTTCATATTGCTAATATTTTCAAAATATTTGTTTAAAGATTTATTTATATTTGTAAAAGCTTCAGCAATTGTTTGGGATGAAGCATTTTGCTCTTCAGCAGAAGCAGCTAAAGTTTGTGCCCTTTCAGAAAGTATCGATGTTTGGTTTAAAATCTTATCTAATTCTTTATTCAAAGAATTAGAATTTTCTGTTACTTTTTCCATTGTATCTTTTACTGTATGTATTTGATTTGTTGATTTATCAACATTTATTTTTATTGAACCTAATATATTAGATATTTCATCTGTTGCATTTCTGGTTTCTTCAGCTAATTTCCTTATTTCATCTGCTACTACTGCAAAACCTTTTCCTGCTTCTCCTGCTCTCGCAGCTTCTATTGCAGCGTTTAATGCTAAGAGATTAGTTTGTTCAGCAATATTAGAAACTTGCTCTATGACTTCAGTAATTTTGCTTGCATAACTTTCTAATTCTTTTATTTCATCAATAGTTTTTAATGTTTCGTTATCAGCATTTTCTATTGATATGTCCAAAGCTTGCATAACTTTTTTTCCATCATTAGTTGCTTGTTCCAAAACACCAGCAACATTAGCAAGTTCTATAGCTGCATTAGCAACTTCATCAGTAGAACGAGAAATTTCTTTTATTGAATCTGTAGTTCTATCTGTTTCACTTTCCATAGCTTTTGCTTCTTCTGCCATCATATCAAAAGTTGCTTTAAATTCTTCAATTATTGCATTTGATTCTTGAGCACTTCCTGAAACATTATCTGCAGAAATTTTTATACTTTCCATGCTTCTTTTTATAAAATCAAATGTTGGTCTTAATTTCTCTCCAACAAGATGATACATTTTTTTTGCAATAATCCCAATCTCATCATTTGATGTAATATTAGCAGAAACTGTTAAATCACCTTCGGCAATTTTTTCAAGTTCTTTTAAAGGAGATAAAGATTTTTTTAGGACATATATAGCATAAATCCCAGTTAATAACGATATTAAAAATAATGTTAGTTGAAGATTTTTCATGAATGAGACTTTTTTTTCTGATTCAAGTTGGAACAAAGTAACTCCTTTATTCATTTCAACTAATAATGGTACATTATTAGATAAAAGATAGTCTAAGGATTCTTTATTATCGGATTTTATAAATTCATCCATGTGAGTTTTAAAAATTATCCATAATTTTTTTACATTTTCAAGTTGATCTTTCGCTTCTTTTGGTGCTGGAGGAACATTAACTAATTTTTCCCACGCAAGATCGAAAGGAGCTTTTCCACCATCTTTTAATGCGTTTAATGTAGTATCAAAAACTTTAATTGTGTTTAATAAACTTTCTTTAGTTTTTTCATCTTTAAATATATAATAGGTTAAAGCTTCTTTTGTCATTCTTTGTGTTAACATCCTTTGTCTTCCAGCTAAGTTTATTACAAGGCCGTCATCCTTTTGAAGATTAGTAATGTATAGAGTTGAAAAATAAGTTAACAAAGATATTAAAACAAATAATACTATAGGTATTCCTAATTTAACATAAAGACTTTGTTTTTTCATACTAATTCTCCCCCAATCTTTATACGATAAACGTATATATTTATATAGATTAATATATTATATAAAAAATCAATATTTAGTTAATAATAAAATTTAATTACAAATTTTTATTACATAAGCTTTTAAGCTTACAATTTTCGCAAAATGGTTTTTTTTTACAGATACTTTTTGAATGCTCTACAATTAAACCATGAAAATTTTTATATATTATTAAATCTTGTGGTATGTTTTTTTCAAAAAATTTTTGATATTCATCGTAAGTATTTTTTATGTTTAACCCAATTCTTGAAAACATTCTTTTAGTGTATGCGTCTATTACAAAACTCATTTTATCAAAAGCATATAATAAAATGGAATCCGCAGTTTCTTTTCCAATACCTTTAATTTTTAATAATTCATTTCTTAATTCATTTTTGTTTTTTTTCTTAATAATATCAAATAAAAAATCATATTTTTCAAACCATTTTAATAAGTTTTTTAGATACTTAGCTTTAATGGTGTAAAATCCTGAAGGTTTTATCAATTCTTCTAATTTATTAATATGAATATTATATAAATCTTTTGGATTCATCAAATTATTTTTTTTAATGTTATTTAATGATTTTTCAACATTATTCCAATTTGTATTTTGAGTTAATAATGCTCCAATCATTATTTCAAATTTAGTATTCCCAGGCCACCAACCTTCTGGAATTATATATATTTTTTTTAACTGATAATATATTTCTATTAAATTAATATACATTATTTGGAGGTATCTCCCCTTTCAATGCTGAAATAACATTATCAGCAACCATTTCTGCCATTTTATCTCTTGTTTCAAAAGTTGCACTTCCTGTATGTGGTGTTAAAACAACGTTGTCGAGTTCTATTAGTTCTTGGGGGATTTTTGGTTCTTCTTCATATACATCTAAACCAGCACCTGCAATCTTTTTCTCTTTTAAATATTTAATTAATATTTTTTCATTAATTACAGGCCCTCTAGCAGTATTAATAATAATTACATTTGGTTTCATCATTGAAAATTCTTTTTCATCTAATAAATGATATGTTTCCTCTGTTAATGGAGTATGTAAAGATATATAATCTGAATTTTTTACAATTTCATCTAATGTTGCATATTTTATACCTAATTCTTTTTCTTCTTCTTCATTTAATCTATTTCTTTTATAATATAATACATTCATTTCAAACCCTTTTGCTCTTTTAGCCATTTCTTTGCCAATTCTTCCCATACCAATAATACCTAACGTTTTACCTTTAATATCATATCCTAAAAATAATTTTGGTCTCCAACCAACAAATTTTCCTGATCGAACAAATTTATCACTTTCAACTATTTTTCTTGAAACTGCAAATAATAATGCCCACGCCAAATCAGCCGTTGCATCGCTCAAAACACCTGGTGTATTAGTTACATATATACCAGCTTTTTTTGCAGCCTCAATATCTATATTATTATATCCAACTGCATAATTCGAAATGACTTTTAATTTTCCTTTTCCAGCTTCTATTACTTCTTTATCAATATTATCACTTAATAATGTTACTAAAGCATCGTAATTTTTTGCTAATTCAATTATTTCTTCATGGGATAATGTTCTATCTTCCTTATTAATCCATAATTCAAAACCAGCATCACTTAATTTTTTTTCAGCTATTTCAGGAATTTCATAAGTAAATGCTACTTTTGCCATAAAATCACCTCCAAATATTTCATATTTAATTTATATTATAACAAAAAAACCGGCTATTAAAAAGCCGGTAATATTTGGTGCCGAGAGTGGGACTTGAACCCACACGAGGTTTCACCCTCAGTGGATTTTGAGTCCACCGCGTCTGCCAATTCCGCCATCTCGGCAAAACCAAATTTATTATACCATTAAATAAACTTTTAGTCAAGACTTTATTAAAAAATTAAATATTTCTAAAGAATAAAGTAATTTAATATTATAATAATCACTTTAATTATTCAATGAATATTTTTACAATGTCTCCATCTTCAGTGTTTACGTCTACAATATTTTCTCCTTCAAATTCATCAAAATTGATATTTTCTAGTGCTTCAACTATTTGATCTACTTGTTCTTTACTTATGTTTGCTCCTTGTTGAGCTAATCCTAAAGGTATTAATGCTTTGGCCATTTTTATTAATCCAAGGGGAATTTTGACATTAACTTTATCCCCATTTCCTGAATTAACTTTAATAACTAATTTTCTTTTAGTTTTAGTATTAGTATTTTCTTTTTTTGTTTCAAAAAATGCTTCTATTAAATCAGCAGCTTCTTCAATTTCAATTTTATCTTCTTTCACCATAGTTAAAACTCTTAACAATTCTTCCCTCATCATTTTACCCCCTTTAATGATTTTAATTTTTCAATTGCTTCTTTTGGTTTTAATAACCCTTTTTCTAAGTCGTCAATAATTTTCTTTTTTTCTAAAATTAGATTTTCATCTTTTGAACTTTTTGATAAATCTTCACTGGAAACAAATCCTAAATCTGCTAATAGTTTGTTAAACTTATTTAATACTGTAGGGTAAGAAACTTTTAATATTTCAGAAACTTTAGATAGATTTCCACGATTCAATAAATAAAGTCTTAAAAATTCTACATTTTCATTACTTAATGTTGCAAATTCATTCATTTCAAATTCGCCTTCTAATTTTGAACCACAATTTGAACATTTTAAAACTTCAATATGCATTTTTTTATTGCACACAGGACAAATAATTGGAGCTTTATACATATAATCATCTCCTTACGCCACATATATTTTTATTTTTGTTTTTCCACTATTAGTTTCTACATCTATAAAGTCCCCATAAAAATCGTAAATATAGTTAACAGACTCAATTATAACATTTATGATTTCATCAATATCAATATTAAATTCAGCATTTTTTTCATTAATTTTAGATTTAATAGTTTTCTTTAACAAAGGTTTTAAACTATATAATAAAGGTTTTGTTGATATCAAAATTCCTATTGGAAAAACCAAATTAACCTTAGTATCTTCTGTGTTTACACTGATTACAAATTTTGTTCCAACAGGATATTTCATTTTTTCTGAAATTATTCCAGCTGCTGTTTCTGAATCATTTTCATCTATAATTTTTTTTATAGCTTTTTTTAATAAAACTTTTTGAGATTTTTTTCTTTTAAATGCAGAATAATAAATATAAAAGATATATAATCCCAAGCCTATGAAAAACGATGCCCAAAACATTTTTGCCCCAAAAAAAATTAAAATAACACCATATAAAATTAGTAATATTGATCCAATCATTTTACCACCTCCACATTAAATATTATAATGTATTTTTTATATTTTGTCAAGTGGTTATTTATAAATTATAAAACATTTTTTTTATTTTATAAAAAACTATTCTTATACTTGATAGAATGTTAATAGTAAATAATGGTAAATATAAGATATAAATATTTATTCTAAAAATTTATTCCAAATTTAACTATACATCTTTCTTAAATTTTCATTTTATTTTTCTTTTTTATATAAAAATATGATATAATAACAACTTGAAAAGGAATTGGAGGTTAGATATGAAGAAATTATCCACATTATCATTTATACTTTTTATTATCCATATATTTTCTTTGAATATTATTACATCTTTTAAACCATTAGAGCTGATAGTAAGAGAGCTAGCACCAGAAGCTAACATAAGAACAGTTTATAACGATTATGACTCGTTTTTAAATTTAAATGTAAACTCAAATGATTTTGAAAATGTCGATTTATTTGTCATTCTTGATAAAGAAATTAATTTAGAAAAAAATATAAATAGTGTTGTACTATCAGAAGGTGTATTGTATTATCCATATGAAGAAAACCCTTTTATCTGGTCAGATCCATTATATACAGTAGTTATTGCTTATAAAATAGAAAAAAGGTTAGAAATTTTATTCCCTGAAAAATCTATTGAATTTAGGAATAATTTACTTGATTTTACACAGAAAATTGTTGATTTATCCGATGACTTTTCTAAATATATTAAAAATAAAAAAATCAATATTGTGGATTCTAATAATATTTTTATTCATTTTTATAAAAGATATAATATAAAATATACTAGGAATTTATCTTCAAAAGATCAAATTAATTTCTCAAACTACAAAAAAACAAGTATTTTAAATAAAACAAATGGCAAAAAATTTTTTATAGATGTATTTGCAAGTGAATATAATAATATTATAGATTATTATAAACAAATTATTGATATTATTGTTAATTAAAGACAGTTTTTCTGTCTTTTTTTTTTGGAGGTAGAAATGAAATATGATGTCATTATAATAGGTGCAGGAGCAGCTGGATTGTTTTGCGCTTCTAAAATTAAAAATAAGAAAGTTTTAATTTTAGAAAAAAATATTAGCCCTGGAAAAAAACTATTAATTTCTGGTGGCGGGAAATGTAATTTTACTAATAATGATGATATAGAAGATTTGATAACCCATTATAATAAAAGAAATTTTGTTAAAAAAGCTCTGTTTAATTATTCAAACAAAGATTTATTAAAAGATATTGATTTTAAGTATACAATTACAGAAGAAGGGAAAATTTTCCCAAAAACCATGAATTCAAAAACCGTATTAAAGTGGCTTTTAAATAATATAAATAAAAATACAAGTATTAAATTTAATACAAAAATTAGTAATATTGAAAAAAAAGATATATTCAAGATAAAAACAAATCACGGAGAATTCAAATCTGATATTTTAATAGTAGCCACTGGTGGCAAGTCTTATCCTATTTTAGGAACAAATGGTGATGGATACAATATCGCAAAAAAATTTGGACATAATATAATAAATCCAAAACCAGCTTTGAGCCCTATTATAATTAAAAACTATCCTTTTAAAGATTTATCTGGAAGTACTATAAATGTAATAATAAAAAAAGGGAAAAGCAAATATTATGGAAGATTGTTATTTACTCATAAAGGTTTTTCAGGACCTGTTGTTTTAAATAATTCTAGATATTTTGAAAATGGAGATAAACTTTCTATTTCTTTTGTGAATTTTAACAATGAAGAATTATTTAGAAATGATCTTCAAAAAAAAATGAATAAAAATATTTTATTATTTGATGTTTTAAAAAAATATAATTTGTCAAAAAGATTTATTGCTATAATGTTTAAAAAAATAAATCTTGATAAAAGAATAAAATGCAATGTTCTGAGCAAAAAAAATAGAAATTTAGTAATAAATTATTTATATAACCAGAAATTTGTTATTGATAAAGTTGGAGATTTTAATATTGCAATGGTAACATCAGGAGGTATTGATACAAAAGAAATAGACTCCAAAACTATGGAATCCAAGATTGTAAAAAATTTATATTTTATTGGCGAAGTCATTGATATAGACGGTGATACAGGTGGATATAATATTCAATGGGCTTTTTCTTCTGCGAAAAGTGCAGCCGACTTTATAAACAAAAATTTTTAAATATTGTTAAATCTCTTTGAAATTATTAATCCCAGCAAAA
>NZ_BAAHYY010000029.1:0-29669 GCF_054657315.1 Marinitoga arctica
AAAATTATTGGAGTATTTAAAGAAATTCAAAATTATGTTATAATAGATTTAGTAATTTTAAGGAGGGGTTATATGAAATTAAAAGAAAAGCTTCTTTTCATTTTTATTATTATATTATTAGTTCCATTTTTTATTTTGGGATATTTTTCTTTAAGTAGTTCTAAAAAAGTGTTAATAAATGAAATTGAATCCAAATTTTCCAATATAATGGATTCGAAAGCTTTTGAATTAACTTTAATTCTTGATAGATATAAAGGTTCATTAGAAAATATTTCTAATTTTCAATATATCCCTATAATGATAAAGTCAATGAATTCCTATTTTAAAGACTTTCAAGATATAAATAATTTAAAAAACGTTTATGTAAATCAAAATCCATATCCATCAGAGGAAAGATATAAATTAAACAACGTTAACGAAACCGATTTGGAAATGTACGGCGATGATGAATTTTCAATTTCAGATTATGATTTATTGCATAGAAAATATCATCCAAATTTAGTTAAATATGCTTTATCTCAAAAAATTGAAGATATTTATTTATTAAATAATGAAGGTGATATTATATATTCTCTTAATAAAGGTGAAGAATTTACAGAAAATATAAAAGATTTAGCAAATACTTCGCTAGGAATTTTGTTTGATGCATTAAAAAAACAGACTGAAGATAAAATTATACCTGAATTTTCAAATATATCTCTTTATCAATATAAAAATAATAAACCAATATTATTTATCGGAAAACCTTTTGTTTATAGGTACGCTAGATATGGATATATAATAATAGCTATTGATTTCACAAAAATAGTACGTACTATATTCGATTCTATTAATAATGATTCAAATATGGATATTTATGTACTAAATAAAGATAATATGTTAATTTCTATTTTAGAAGGTGCTAATATTGGACAAAAATTTATCAAAATTCCTTCTTCCCAAAATATCCTATCTGAATATACTAATTTTCAAGGAAAAAAAGTTTTAGGTATTTTATCTAATATAAAATTAAATAATGAAACATTAAAGATTATTTTAGAAGAAGATAAAAACGCAGTATATGTACCAATTACTAATTTAAAAAACACTTTAATTTTAGTGATTAGTTTTACTTTGATTATTGCTATATTGGTTGCCTTAATTTTTTCAAATAACTTAACAAAACCAATAAAAACAATAGAAAAGAATGCTATCTTAATTTCAAAAGGTGATTTAACCCAAAATATTTCAATAAATAGAAAAGATGAAATAGGATTAATAGGTAATATTTTCAATAAGTTAAAAGAAACTATTAAAAATATCTCTATATCATTTAAAAAGTATTCTAACATATTAAAGAAAGTAGAAGAAGAACTTGATTCAACATCTAACGAGTTAATAAATGTCACATCAAATACTTTTAAATCATTTGAAGATATAAAAAAAAGATTGGAGATTGTAGCGTCATCTTCTGAAGAAACTACTGCTAATATTCAAGAAATAACCTCTGGTGCAGATTTATTATCAAAATCAGCAAATGATTTGAATTTTAAAGCAAAAGAAATTTCAGCTAGCGCTTCTTTTGGGAAATCCAATATTCAAAATATGATTAAAGACATTACAAATATTGAAGAGCTTGTAAAAAAAAGTAATTCTATGATTTCCAAATTATTCGATAAATCAAAAAACATAGAAGCAATTGTTAACCAAATAACTGAAATTGCCAAACAAACTAATTTATTAGCATTAAATGCTGCTATTGAAGCTGCGAGAGCAGGAGAAGCCGGAAAAGGTTTTGCTGTTGTTGCAGATGAAATAAGAAAACTTGCAGATGAGTCAAGCAATTCTGCTGAAAATATCACAAAAAATCTTGATTCACTTGTAAATGATGCCAGTGAAGCCTTAAAAGAAAGCTCTAATATTACTAATAACGTTAATCAAATAGTTGATTCTATCAAGGAAATTGGTAAACAAATGGAAAATATACTTTCTGAAATTGATATTATTTCTGAAATGGTTGATAATACCTCTAATATCTCATATCAACAAAAAATTTCTACATCAGAGATTACTAACGCTGTAGAAGCAATTTCAGTTTCTATACAACATATAACAGAAAAAGTTGAAGATGTTTCTTCATTGATGGAAAGGCAGAAAATTAAATTAAATGATTTTGATATTTTGATTGATGAATTAGAAAAAATGACATCTGAAATGATAAACTTTTCAAAAAATTTTAGATTATAATATTTATTTTCTAATAAACAAAACTCCTATAGTCAGTGAAAACTATCTATAGGAGTTTTTTTACTTATTAATTTTTCTGCAAGTTTTTAATTAAATGATTATTATATTTAGTTTTTTATGAACTTTTATGTTTTAAATTTCTAGTAGATTTATTTTCCTCTCTAAATTTTTAGTTTTTATATAAAAAAGATAAATAATATGTTATAATTATATTAGGTGATATAATGAAAATTTTTAAATTTAAATTAAAGATAACACATTTACTTTTTATTTTATTTTTATCTATATATTTAATAACCTACTTACTTAACAATCCATGGATTGAAATTTTTGAATTGAAAACATTAGATCTTAGATATATAATTAGAGGAGAAAAAAAAATAGATTCAAAAGTTATTGTTATTGCTATAGATGAAAATTCTTTAATAAATATGTCCACACAATTTAATGATGAATGGCCATGGAACAGAGAACACTATGCAAGAATGATTGCAAAATTATTTAAATTTGGTATTAAAACTATAGGATTTGATGTATCTTTTACTATCCCATCCGAAAATAATATTATGAATAATGGAAAATCAAAAGACGATATTTTATTGTCTGCTATATTAAGAAAGTACAATAAAGTTGTATTAGGAACTTATTTAACTGTAAAAAAACAGAATTTCGATGAATACAATGATATATTCAAACAAGAATTAGAGAAAAATAAATTTTATTTAAAATATTCTTTTAAATTAAAAAAACCTGAATATTTATCTTTATTCTTTCCATTAACTGCCTACAAAATAATACCGCCAATTACTGAATTTTCTTCATTAGTGCCAGCTTCTACTTATGAAATTGGCCAATTGGATCCTGATGGTGTAGCCAGAAGTTTACCATTAATTTTTAAAGAAGATTGGGCTGCTGAAAAAGGTTATAGCACAGGATTATTTCCGCATATGGATCTCATTTTATATGCATTTTATAAAAATTATGATGTAAAGAATTTTATTTTTGATCCTAAAAATTACTCAATAGAAATTAATAATGAAATTATAAAAACTGATAAAAATGGATTTTATTTGTTAAATTTTTATGGTAAAGGTTCAGAAATATTTGATACTATATCTTTTTATGATCTTGTATATACTGATAAATATGATAATTATGATTTTAAAGATAAAGTGGCTATTCTCGGATATTCAGCTACTGCAAAAGGTTTATATGACTTAAGAATAACTCCTTTTTCAAATGATGAACCGGGTGTTTATCTACATGCAACAGCTGTTCAAAACTTAATTAGAAAAGATAAAATCCAAAGAATAAATTTTTTCTATAGTGTAATTATATTATTATTATTACTTTTTTTATCTCTATTATTTTCTACATTTAAAAAAATATCAATAAAACTTATATCATTTTCTATTCCTACATCTTATATTTTTATATCTTATTTTTTATTTAAAAACAATATATGGGTTGATACTTTTTATCCTGTTGTTTCAACACTTATAATACCTGTTGTCGATACCGCTCAATCTGTATTAAAAGAATCTAAAGAAAAAAAGAAAATAAAATCATTCTTTTTTAAATATGTACCGGATTTTGTTGCTCAGAAATTACTTGATCAAGGGAAAACAGAACTTGGTGGTGAAAAGAAAAATGTTGTTCTTATTATGTCTGATATTGTTGGATTTACAGAAAAATCTGAAAAATTATCTCCTGAAGAAGTTGTTAGATTTTTAAATTATTATTTATCTGAAATGGCTGATATAATAAGAAATAAATATTACGGTACAATAGATAAATTTATAGGAGATCTTATAATGGCAATTTTTGGTGCCCCTATAGAATTTGGTGATGAAATTGATAGAGCTATTTCATGTGCAATAGATATGAGAAAAAAATTAAAAAATATAAATATTGAGCTTAAAAAAATGGGGTTTGATTTTGAAGTAAATGCTGGAATCGGAATACATTATGGAGAGGTCATTATAGGTAATATAGGCGCAGATTTTAGGATGGACTATACTTGTATAGGAGACACTGTTAACACTACTTCAAGAATTGAACATTTAACTCGTGATTTAAATAAATGGTTAATTGTAACAGAAGAAATTGTAAAAAGATCAAAAAGATATAAATTTGAACATATTGGTGATTATAAAGTTAAGGGAAAAGAATTACCTTTGAAACTATATACCATCAAGGAAGGGGATATAAATGAATAAATTATATAATCTACTTTTAGAAAATATTAATATACTAAAAACGTTAAATAAAGAGTTTAAATTTATAATTGATGGTAAAATTTATGAAAATTTAAATTTTAATAAAAAAGAAAAAATTAGAGTTCAATATAATGGAAAACATTTTGTAGAAATTATTTTTTTTGATAATATCGATTATATTTTTTTATTGAGTCTAGATTCTATAATTAAAGATTTTTGTTCTATAAAAAAAGAGAGAATTATTGATGAAAAAATATTGAATTTTATTTCTAACATAAAACCATATATTAAATTTGAGAAAACAATAGAAAATATAAATCGAACTTTTAAAAATATCTTTTCTCTTGATGAAATTAAATTTTATTTTTCAACAAATATCAATTTTCTTGAAAAAGATAACACCTTTCCTATAGCTGAGAATATAAATTCATTTATAAGTTGTAATATTAATAAAATAAACATTCCTATAAAGTTAGATAAATATAGTTTTGGATATTTTTCTTTAATAAGAAATAAAGGTTTTACTTTATATGATTATGCATTAATATCTAAGTTAAATGATTATATTAAAAAAAGTATAGAAAATTCATTTTTGGAAAATAAATTTGATTTAATTTTGGATAAATCTTTAAATATATTGACAAATATCCTAGAAACTAGAGTTCCAGGCGCTGAAAAACATTGTGAAAACATCCTAAAATCATCTTTAAAATTTGGGAAAATGCTAAATTTAAGTAACAAAGAACTTCAAAATCTAAAATTTGGGAGCATGATATTTGATATAGGAAAAATTGGAATACCTGAAAAAATTTTATCAAAAAAAGGAGAATTAACTCCAGATGAAAATGATTTAGTAAAAAAACATGTTTTATACGGTTACAAACTTATGTCAAAAATTCCTACAATTTCCGAAGATGTTAAAAAAATTGTTTTATATCATCATGAAAAATGGAATGGTGAAGGCTACCCAGAAGGGTTAAAAGGAGATAATATTCCATTATTAGCACAAATCATTGGATTACTCGATACTTATTATTCTTTATTAGAAGATAGACCCTATCGTAGCAAATTACCAAAAAGTAAAGCTATTGAATTAATAGATAGTTATAGTGGTATTTTTTTTAATTCATATCTTGTAAATATCTTAAAAGAGGTGGTAAAAAATGCTTAAAAATATTTTCTTTTATTTCTTGCTATCACATTTAATTGGTGATTATGTATTTCAAACATCTTTTATTGCAAAATACAAAAATTCAAAAGTTAGTGTCCTAATTTTACATATTTCTATTATTTTTATTTCTATGTTTTTATTGTTTTTACCATCTGACTTAAGTCTATATAACCTTTTCATAATATTGTTATTAACATTATTACATTTATTAATAGATACTTTAAAATTTAAAAATAGAGCCAAAAAAGCATTTAATTCCCATACTTATTATATTTTAGATCAGGTTATGCATTTTTCTTCATTAATTTTGGCAAGTATCTTATATAAAACTCAATATTTTTTTATATCACCAGAATATGTAAAAGTTTTTGTAATTGCATTATTCAATGCATATTTTATAAGTTTATTATTCTATATGATTGATGGTTTTTTAAAACCATATAAAAGAGATTATTTAGGATATTTATTTAGATTTTCTCTGCCTTTTATAAAATATTACAGCAATATATTATTTTTAATTTTTTCGTTTTTATTTATCCTATTTTCAATATTAATTATGATAAAAAAAGAAGAAATAAATGTTAAATCAGAGTTAGGACCATTGGCATTTAGTATAATAATTACTTATTTAACTATATGGAGGTGAAAGTATGTTAAAAAGATGGGGAATAATTATTTTATTTTTACTAAGTATATCTTTATTTTTTGGAGATTTCACTATTAATGTTAAAAATACATCAATTTATGTAGGTGAAAGTGTGCCTATAGAAATCGAAACGGATCAAACAACATTGACGCATCTTTATGTAAACGTTACAAGTGGAGGTTTTGATAATCCTTTAATTTTATTTGATGGGTTTGATTTAATTAACGGAAAATCTAATTTAATATTCCTTGCTCCATTAATACCTGGAGAATCAACTATCACCTTTTTTAATGAAGATAACACATTTAAAAAGATAATAACGCTAAAAATAATAGAAGAAACTATGGATTTACCAGAAACAAAATTAATAATATTAGAAAAAAGAGGTAATGTGTTATATAAAACTCCAGATTCAGATATCTGGGATTCTCTTTCAAATGATACAGTAATTCAAGAAAATTCAGAATTGTTAACTTTAAAAGATGGATACGTTCATTTAAAAGAACCAAGCCTTAATATAGAAATTAAAGTTTCAGCAGACACTCAATTATATATAAAACGTTTAAGGGTTTCTGAAAGTGGAGATATAGATATAGAATATGAATTAAAAAAAGGAGCAACCGTTAATAAAATCAAAGAAATATTAGCCCCTGGATCAAAATATTTAGTAGGCTCTGGTTCTGTAGTTGCTGGAGTTAGAGGAACTGAATTTGGCTTTGAAAGGCGAAATGGAAATACTCAAATTAGAACTTTCGAAGGTACTGTTTATACAATGGTAAATAATCAACTATTTCCTGTTACTGCTGGTAATATGTTTAATTATTCTCCTGATCAACCAAAACCTTTGATCCAAAAACTAGATAAACCTTTAGAGGAATATGAAAATGAAATTATTCCTGAAGAAAAGAAGGATTCCGAAGAAACAGTTACCGAAGAGCAATCTAAAGAAGAAAAGGAAACACCTCCTAAAGAACAAGCTTCAGAGATAAAAGGGAATATCGGTAATATATCTTTCGGAAAACAGACAAAAGGATTAAATACTTATCTTGTATACTCTTTTGCTCCAAATTTAGATTTTGGTCCATTTGGTATAGGAATCGGATTTAATGCGTATCAAGAAAATATAGATAGTCCACTTTATTATGGGTTACCTACAGATAATGTATCCCCATCAACTAATATTTTAAGTGCCTTATCAATTAATTATTTTAAATTAGATTTTCCTTCTATTTATATCAGATATGGAATAAGTCCTTCATATACAAAAGGATTAGGCTTGTTTATGAATAATTATTATGTCCCATATTCAAGAGTATTAGACGCTGAATTGAAATTTTCAAATTTACAATTAGGATTTCATATACCATATGAAATATCTTCCTTTATCCCATTTAATTATCATCAGACTTCAAATGTATACTTTGGATATATAAATGCAAATTTAAACATTTTTAATGCAGAAATTACTGGTGTAATAAATTTGAATAAAGATAAACCAAAAAATGATTTTAACCAAGCATATTTAACCACATTATATAAAGATATTTTATTTTTTAGATTAGGTATTGAAACAGATGTTATTCTTACAAATGATGGCACTATGGTTTGGGGAATGTTAATGGGCCCAACATTAAATTTTCCTCCATTTTTCCAATTCATGTTTGGTTTTAATTATATATCAAATGGATTTAATAATGAATATTTGAATTCATATTATGAATATAACTCAGCTAGTGGATTTTATATGAATTTAGAAAACAAGTCCTCATATGGATTAGTAGGAAAATCAACATTAAATATTAATCCTTATTTAAATTTATTGATTAATTATAATAAATTATTTAGCGAAGATAGAGATAGTTTATTAAGTGGGCAAATGACTTTAAATATACCTTCGATAGGCGGTATGCCTCAATTAACTGCAGGATTTAGTTATATGCAATATAAGTTCTTAGAAGACCCCAGTATTTCTAACGTATTTTTAAATGATAATACCAATTTACAAGGTTTCATTTATTATCCTGTATTAGAAAATTCTGGTGTAATTTATTCTATACAATATAATATGAAAGAAAAAAAATTCGAATATACTTTAAACTTTGAAACTAAGGAGTTTTAATTATGCTAAATGTAGTCATACAAAATTTTAATTTAAGGGGAATAGAATACAATAATATTATATACGGAGGAAAAGGTAATTTTAGTATTGAAATTTCTCCTAAAATAAAAGTATTTTCTGATAAAAATTTTAATTCTCTTGAAATAATAACATTAAAAAATTCTTTAACAAATATTACCAAAGAAGAATTAAAAAAAGTTAGGTTTAAAAGTGGACATATATTAGATACATTGGAATTGATAAATAGTAATTTTAAATTAGAAACTGTTTTGAAATTAACAGAAGATGCTTTAAGAAAATTATTAAATTCTGATGGTGCCTCAATATTGTTATATAATGAGGAAAAACATATTTTGAATTTTTATGTAACTTCGGGTGGTGCAAGTGGATATATTGAAACCATTGATGTTCCTGTAAATAATTCAATTGCTGGAGAATGTTTTAAAAGAAAAAAAACTATTATAATTAATGACGCACAAAAAAATCCTTTGCATTTTAAAAAAACTGATATTAAAGCAAAATATAAAACTAAAAATATAATAGCTACTCCATTATTTTTTGAAAATGAAATTATTGGTGTATTGGAAGCTGTTAATAAAAAAAATGGAATTTATAACCAAGAAGATAAAGAGGTTATAGAACTTTTCTCTTCTCTGATATCAAATAAGCTAATGAATTCAAAGATATATGAAGATTTAAGTAGTATGATAAAAGGTATAATACTTGCAGTTGCAACGGCTATTGATTTAAGAGATAATTACACTCATACTCATTCCAAAAACGTATCGAATTTATCTATAAAAATTGGTAAAGAACTAGGATTTAATGATTCTTTTTTAGAAGAACTTGAAATAGCTGCATTATTACATGATGTTGGAAAAATAGGTATACCAGATGAAATATTAAATAAACCATCAAAATTAACTGATGCTGAATACAAAATTATACAATCACATACTATTATAGGTGCTAAACTTTTAGCTGAGATTGATTTTCTTTCTAAAAATATACCTTTAGGGGCATTGGAACATCATGAAAAATTAGATGGAACAGGATATCCATACAATAAAAAAAGTGATGAAATCTCATTATTTGGAAAAATTCTTGCAGTTGTTGATATATATGATGCTTTAACAGCAAAGAGAATTTATAAAAAACCTTGGCCAAAAGATAAAGTGTTAAAATTTCTAAAAGATGATTGCCCAAAAAAATTTGATTGTAAAATAGTAAAAGCTCTTGAAAGGTGTGTTAATGTATAAAAAGGGGAGTTAATCCCCTTTTTATTTTTTAAAATATATGATATAATTTATATTGATTCTTTTATGGGAGGAATATTTAGTGATTACATTATATAGAAAATACAGACCTATGACATTTAATGAATTAATAGGTCAGGAACATATTAAAAGATATTTTGAAAGATCAATTAAAAAAAATGAGATATCACATGCATATATATTCTCAGGACCTCGTGGTACTGGGAAAACAACAACCGCAAGAATATTAAGTAAAGTTTTAAATTGTATAAATCCTGATGGACATAACCCATGTAATACTTGTGAGAATTGTATTGCTATAAATAATGGAAATTTCATGGATGTTATCGAACTTGATGCTGCTTCAAATAGAGGTATCGATGAAATAAGAAAAATTCGTGATGCTGCAAATTTTAGACCAGTATCTGGAAAATACAAAGTTTATATAATAGATGAATTCCATATGCTTACAAAAGAAGCATTTAATGCCTTATTAAAAACATTAGAAGAACCACCTGATCATGTAATTTTCATTTTAGCTACAACAAATCTTGAGAAAGTTCCTGAAACAATAATTTCAAGAGCTCAGGTCCTACAATTCAAAAATATAACAGAAAGCGAGATAACTAATCACATTATAAAAATAGCTGAAACTGAAAATAGACATATAACAAAAGATGCTGCTAATATAATCGCTAGAAAAGCACGAGGCGGTGCTAGGGATGCTTTATCACTTTTAGAACAATTGTTAAAATTTTCCGATAATAATATAACTCAAAATGATGTTATAAAAATTTTAGGTTTATTTGATGAAAAATTGCTATCAGATTTTATAAACTCTATTTATAATGGTGATAATGAAAACTTATTGAAAATATCAAATGAAATTTTTAATACTGGCAAAGAAATAGAAGTTTTTCTAGAAGAAGTCTTAGAATATATATTTAATAATTTAGAAAAATCTAACGATTTGTCAAAAGATATTCTTGTTGCAAAAAAATTATCTGATTTATTGAAGGATATCAAATATTCTGAAAATAAAAAAATGTTATTTGATATAAATATATTATTATTTTCCTTAGATTTTTCAAATAATGATATAGAAAAAAAACATGTACAAAATAAGAGTTTTGATAAAATATACCAATATAAAGAAACAGAAATGTCCATTGAAGAATCTTTAACTTCTAAAGTTTTGAATACTTTATTAAATAAAAAAGAGAAAATGAATTTAGGGTTATATTTTTCTTTAAAAAATGCTAAAATTACTGAAAAAGATGATTTTATAAAAATATTTTTTCATAAAGAAAACTTATTGGAATATCAAATCACAAAACTAAATTCAACTGTTTTAGAATTGTTATATTCTACTCTTTCAAAACATTTAATAAAAATTGACATACAATATGAAGATAATAAAAATGAAGATACTAGAAAAAATAATATAATAAAATTATTTTAATCGGGGGGAGCTTATGAATCAAAAATTAATAAGTGCTTGTATAATGGCAAAAAATGAGGAGCAAAATATTGACAGATGTTTAAGTAGTATAAAAGATTTTTGTGATGAAATTATTTTTGTAGACACTGGCTCTACTGATAAAACTGTAGAAATAGCTAAAAAGTATACAGATAAAATATTTTTTTTCCCATGGAATGGTAGTTTTTCTGATGCTAGAAATGAGACTTTAAAATATGCTTCTTCTGAATGGGTTTTTATTATAGATGCTGATGAGGAAGCATCGGAAAACCTTAAAAATAATATTCGTGATTATTTAAAGTCTTTAGATAATGATATTGTAGCTGTTTATATACCTACTGTTAATTATCTTGATTTTGAAAGAAACCATAGTGAAATAGCTAGTACTGCTCGTTTTTTTAGAAATGGTAAGGTTAAGTATGAAAATATTGTTCATAATCAACCTGTATATAAAGGGAAAACTGTTAAAATTGACCTTGAATTATTTCATTATGGATATATATGGACACGTTTAAGAAGGAAACAAAAAACAGAAAGAACACTATCTTTAATTGAAAAATATTTAAATGAAAATCCCGATGACGAGTATTATTTAATTCAATATATGAAAACACTTTCTATAGCTCAAAAACATATAAAAAAAATGCACGTAGGAAATAAAATAGCTAAAAAAATTCTAAAAGAACTTGTAAAAAAAGATTATAAACCTATACCTATGACTGTTGAATTTATGTTTTTGTGGGGAATAGAATTAATGAATAAAGGTTATTGGAACGAAGCAGAAAAGTGGTTTAAAATCGGTTCAAAATGGAATTTAGATGCTTATTATGGTTTAATGAACGTATATTATAATAAAAAAGAATGGGAAAATTTAAAATATGCTTCTTCTGATTTTCTTAAATATTTAAATATTTTTGAAAATCGTAGAAGTGAAATCACATGGTCAATGCAATCATTATTCAAAAAAAATGAAGGTTTAATATTTTTAGCTATTTCTAAAATAAAAACTAATGATTATGACAATATAGACAATATTATTGAAGAACTTAATTATACAAAAAATAATGAAAAAATTATAACTTTATATAATTTAACTTTTGATGAATTTGCTAAAGAAAAAGATTATAAAATAAAAGAGATTCTAATTAAAATAATAATAAAATTACATAAAAATATTATAAACAATTCTCAACATTACTCTGAAAGTATAATAAAAAATATTTCTAATTATGATTTAATATTTGATATAGCCAGTGAAAATAATCCTTATTTATTCATTGAACACTTCATTGAGAGATTAAAAGATGAGAAAAACATTGTAGGAATTCTATTAACCTTTATTGATAACTTATTTGAAAAGGATTTAGAAAAATTATTGGAAACTCTTTTAAAGATAAGACGAAATAGGCGAGATATTAATACAAATAAAGAAAAGGCTGTTATCGAACTTCTGATAGGTGATATTTTAACAAAAACAGGAAGGTTCAATGAAGCAAAAAATAGATATAAAAAAGCTGTAAACCTTGAAAACTCCTTAGCTAAATTTGTTCAGGTATTAATTGAAGACATATTGACCCATATGAATTCAAGTGAACTAATTCCTTCATATGTTGAATTAAAAGAAGAGATGAGTAGAAAAAATGAATTATTTTTTAATATTGAGATTTTTGATCACAAAGAATTAGCTCTATATGATTTTTACTATGGAAAAATTTTTCCTGAATTAAAATTTGCATATGCTATAAAAATGAAAAATGAAAACATGGATTTATTTGGAAATCTTTTAAAAGATATTTTTGGTCTTACTACTACTAACAAATATTTTAAATCTTTTGTAAGCTTAAGATTGTATAATTATTATAAAAATATAAGTGATTTTGAAAAGGCTGAATTTTATTTAAGAAATGCCTTAGAAATTAACCCTGTTTTAGCTGATTTAATAAGCGGTCAATATAATTATACTGGTTTTTATTTTGAGGATGACATTAAAAATATCGAAGATAATCTTGTTAATATTTTAAATTTAGGAGAAATTATGCCTTTAATGCCTGTAATAAATCCTATAAAAAAATGGTATGAATCTAAAAAAAATGGATTATATTACGTTTCACCAATACCAAAATTTAATGCATTGAAAAGTTTGGATTATTATCTAAAAAATTATACGAAGTATTTTAGCTCTATATATCCTAATCCTATAAATAACAATATTATAAAATATAAGCTCTCAAAAATTAATACTAATAAAATTTTAGAAATAAACTCCGTTAATCCATTTTTTGAAAAAGATCATATTTCAATTTCAAATTTAGAATATATTGAAGAAAAAAAATTAAATAAAAAGTATGATACAATAATATTTTTTAATCCTGAATTTTCAAGAAACTTATTATTTGATATTAAATATTTAAAATCAATCACTAAGGAATTATTTATTATTTTTAATTTAAATAATAATATTTTCCAAAAAGATCCAAGAGCCTTCTGGTTCTTAGATTCTAAAAATATTAATAAATTTATAAAGTTTTTCTCTTTTAGCAATTTTGAATTTATAAATAATGATTATTTATGGATACAATTCAAAAATGAATTAATATAATAAAATACATGGAGGTGGATATTGTGTCTTTAAAAGACCCTATTTTAAAAGAAGCCAAATCAAAAATGGATAAAACTGTTAAACATTTAGAAGAAGAATATAAAAAACTTAGAACTGGCAGACCCTCACCAGCAATGTTTGAAGAAATCATGGTTGATTATTATGGAACACCTACTCCAATAAATCAAACTGCTACTTTAACAGTTGGTGAAGATAGAACTGTTGTTATTACACCATGGGATAAAAGTTTGTGTTCAAAAATTGAAAAAGCTATTAATGCAGCTAATTTAGGTATGATGGCTTCAACTGATGGTGTTGTTGTTAGAGTAAAATTCCCTAATCCTACTGTTGAAGATAGAAAAAAATGGGTTAAACACGCTAAAGAATTAGCTGAAGATTTTAAAGTTGCTTTAAGAAATATTAGGAGAGAAGATATAAAAATTGTCAAAGAAAAGCAAAAAAATGGAGAACTACCTGAAGACGATGCAAGAAAAATAGAAGATGAAATACAAAAAATTTTAAAAGAACATGAAAATAAAATTGATGAAGTATTTCATAAAAAAGAAAAGGAGATAATGGAATCTTGAAAATCCCAAAACATTTAGGCATAATAATGGACGGAAATGGACGTTGGGCAAAACAACGTGATCTTAAAAGAACTATGGGCCATGAAAAAGGGGCAAAAGTTGCTGAGGATGTTATCCAATGGGCTTCAGATATGGGTATAAGGTATCTTACCTTATACTCTTTTTCTACTGAAAATTGGAAAAGACCTAAAGATGAAATTACGTTTCTCTTTTCCCTTATGGTTAGATATTTAGAATCAAGATTAAATAAAATTGTTAAAGAAAATGTCAGAGTGCGTTTTATTGGTAGAATTGAAGAATTGCCTAAAAACGTCTTTGAAGTTTGTAAACGTATAGAGGAAAAAAGTAAATTTAATAATAAAATCGATGTTATTTTAGCTGTAAATTACGGTGGTCGTAGAGAAATTGTAGATGCTGTAAATAAAATAATATCAAAAGGGGTTAAATCTATAAATATTGAAGATATATCCAATAATCTATACTTACCTGATGTTCCAGATCCAGAATTAATTATTAGAACATCAGGAGAAATTAGAATAAGCAACTTCCTTTTATGGCAAATTGCTTATTCTGAACTATATTTCACTAATACATTGTGGCCTGACTTTACAAAAAAAGATTTAGAAAAAGCTATAGAAGACTATTCAAATAGAGATAGGCGGTTTGGAAGTATTTCTTCTGATGAGGGAAGTGAATACAGTGGCAATTAATAAAAAAAATTTATTGGTAAGAACATTATCTGGAATAATTTTGGGTCCAGCAGTTGTTTTTTCATTTTTTACTATCCCTACATCTATAGGCCTTGTAACATCTATTATACTTATTACTTCTTTAGAATATTTTGAAATTACTTTGAAAGATTTTAAATATGAATATAAAGTTTTTTTGTCCATAATGTATGCTTTAACAAGTGCTGTTTATGGGTTTGCACTTAGAGCTTATTATTCTGGTTTATTGATTTTTGACCCAATTACAGTATATGTCATTTCTATAATAATTATTTCTGGATATAGTATAATATACTTAAAAGATACAAATTTATATAAAAAAGCTATTGAAAGTTATGTTTTTGGTATAATCACGATTTCTTTATTTTTATCTTACTTTTACCATATTATAATAAATTATGGTGCTACTACAGCCATTTTAGTTTTGACAACTGTGTGGATTTATGATGCAGGCGCTTATTTTGTAGGTTTAAATATTGGTAAACACAAACTTTCACCTAATTACTCACCTAAAAAGAGTATTGAAGGTTTAATTGGTGGAATTTTTTTAACCTTTTTTTATATTGTATTATATGAATATATAAGATCATATTTTGGATTAAATATCATTTCAATTTTTCAAGCTACATTTTTTGCCGTATTAGTTGGAGTTGTTGATACTATTGGAGATTTAACAGAATCATCTTTTAAAAGGACTTTTAATCTAAAAGATTCAGGTAATACTTTGCCTGGCCATGGTGGAATGTACGATAGAATTGATGGATTATTATATTTAACACCTGCTTTTTATTTTTTAATGAAAATTTTTGGTATATAATGGAGGGATTTGATGACATCATATGAAATAAGAAAAACCTTTTTAAAATTTTTTGAAGATAAAGGTCATAAAGTAATGGATAGCTTCCCCTTAATTCCTAGCGATCCACAATTATTGTTTACAGTTGCAGGTATGGTCCCATTTAAACCCATTTTTTGGGGGAAAGTTGAACCTACATATACAAAAATTGCGACATGTCAAAAATGTATAAGGACAAATGACATAGAGAATGTTGGAAGAACTGCAAGACACCAAACTTTTTTTGAAATGCTTGGGAATTTTTCTTTTGGTGATTATTTTAAAGAAGGGGCTATAAAATATGCTTGGGAATTTCTAACAGATGTATTAAAACTGCCTAAAGAAAAATTATGGGTTTCTGTTTATTATGATGATACAGAAGCTTATAATATCTGGAAAAATATTATTAAATTCCCTGAAGAAAAAATACTAAAAATGGGAAAAGAAGATAACTGGTGGGGACCTGTTGGCCCATCGGGACCATGCGGACCTTCTTCAGAAATTTATTATGATACAGGAAGAATAGATTTGTGCCCTAATCCTGAAAATTGCACTCCAGAAGATGATTGTGGTAGATTTGTAGAAATATGGAATTTAGTTTTTACTGAATTTTATCAAGATGATAAAGGCAATTTATCTCCTCTACCAAGAAAAAATATTGATACAGGTGCAGGTCTTGAAAGAGTTACCGCCGCTGTTCAGGGAGTTTATGATAATTTTGAAACTGATTTATTTACCCCCATTATCAAAAAAATAGAAAATATTTTTAATATTAAATTCCGTTCAAATAAAAAAACAGATATATCTATAAAGGTTATTGCTGATCACTCACGAGCTGTAACATTTCTTGTATCAGAAGGAATACTGCCTTCAAATGAAGGAAGAGGTTATGTATTAAGAAGAATTTTAAGAAGGGCATTAAGACACGGTGCTCTTTTAGGGAAAAAGGAACCTTTTATCAATAAAGTAATCGATGTCGTATTAGAAAATTACGGTGATATTTATCCTGAAATAAAAGAAAAAGAATCATTTATAAAGAAAATTGTTGAAGCAGAGGAAAGAAGATTTTTAGAAACACTAGATAAAGGAACAGAGAAATTAATAGAATATATTAAAACATCTACAAATAAAATAATTGATGGAGAATTTGCTTTTGAGTTATATGATACTTATGGATTTCCACTAGATATTACAAAAGAAATTTCTGAAGAATATGGTTTTATAGTAGATGAAAATAGTTTTAATGAATTTATGGAATCACAAAGAAAAAGAGCAAGAAAAGCTGCTGGAGAAAAAGAATATGCTAAAATGAATCAAGCATATAAACATATAGGTAATGAAATAAAAATTACAGAATTTACTGGATATGAAAGGGTTTTTGATGAAAGTGAAGTACTTTATATAATAAAAGAAGATAAAATAATTGATATTGCTAATGAAGGAGATAATATAGTATTAGTAACCAAAAATACACCTTTTTATGCTGAAAAAGGTGGGCAAATTGGTGATACTGGAATAATAAAAAATAAATATTTTGAATTTTTAGTTGAAGATACTAAAATTATCAATAATGAAGTAATTGGTCATTTTGGGAAAATCACTAAAGGTAAAATATCTATTGGCGATAAAGTTGAAATGATAATTAATAATGAAAGAAGAAATGCTATAAAAAGGAATCATACAGCTACTCATCTTTTACACAAAGCTTTAAGAGAAATATTAGGAGAACATGTAAAACAAGCTGGTTCATTAGTTACGGATGAAAAATTGAGATTTGATTTTACTCATTATGAAAGTATAAATGATGAAACTATTAAGAAAATTGAAAAGCTAGTAAACAAAAAAATTCTTGAAAATTTAAAGGTAATAACAGAAGTAAAAACATTGGAAGAAGCAAAAAATGAAAATGCAATGGCATTATTCGAAGAAAAATACGGTAATAAGGTTCGAGTTGTAAAAATTTCTGATTTTAGTTCTGAACTTTGTGGTGGAACTCATGTATCATATACTGGTGAAATCGGATTATTCAAAATAAATTCTGAAACAGCTGTTTCAGCTGGTGTGAGAAGAATTGAGGCAATTACAGGAATGAAATCTCTTGAATATTTAAATAATATAGAACAAAAAATACATTCTATCTCAAAATACCTTGATGCATCTCAAGAAATAATAATTCCTAAAATCCGTGGTTTAATTGAAAAAATAAAAGAGCAAGAGAAGGAAATAAAAAGATTACAAGAAAAACTCACCGCGCAATCCATAGATGTATTTAATATTAAAGAAATAAATGGAGTAAAAGTATATACAAAAGTTTTTGAAAAGGTGGCTTCAGATGTATTAAGAAATGTAATTGATATCGCAGAAAATAAAGTAAAAAGCGGGATAATTATTTTATTTAATAAAAATGATAGAAACGTTAATTTTATAGTAAAGGTAACGAAGGATCTTGTAGGAAAATATCATGCGGGTAATATCGCTAAAAATATCGCCAAGGAATTAGACGGTGGCGGTGGTGGAAGACCTGATTTTGCTCAAGCTGGAGGTAAAGACTCTTCAAAAATAAACGAAGTTATAGATAAAATTCAAACTATAATAGGGGGATGATTTTACGGAACGTACTATTGCTCTTTTTATATTTCTTTTTTCTTATACTTTTTTAATCACTGAGAGAATAAACAGAACAATTGTTGCAATACTTGGTGCTACTATTATGATGATTTTAGGTATTTTCGAAAACCATATTGAGGCCATAAAAAGTTATGTTGATGTAAATACAATTTACCTATTAATGGGTATGATGATTTTTGTTTCTGTTATTAGAAAAAAGGGAATTTTTGAATATTTAGGAATAATAACATTAAAAGTTTTTAACAAAAATGGATATATTCTTTATTTTGGGTTGACATTTACAGTTGCATTATTGTCTGCAATAATAGATAATGTAACTACAGTACTTGTATTTATACCAATAACTTTAGCAATTACAGATTCTTTAGACGTTGATCCTTTACCATTTATTTTCGGTGAAATTATGGCTTCAAATATAGGGGGAACTGCAACTATAATTGGTGATCCACCAAATATTATGATTGCAAGTGCTGCTGGATTAAGATTTACAGAATTTTTTTTAACGGTTGGGCCTATTTCTTTTTTAAATTTGTTCTCTATGCAGTTTATAACTATGTTTCTTTTTAAAAAGAAATTGAACTTTCACATTAACAAAGAACAAGTTAAATCTTTTGATCCAAAATCTGCTATTAAAAATAAATTTGGATTTTATATTTCATGGGTGTTATTGATCTTAACATTATTTTTATTTATATTTCAACATCAACTTGAAATGGAAAGTTCCACAATTGCTTTATTCATTGGATTTCTTGCTTTATTAGTTCTTGACAGAAATGAAGTTGAAGAGATTCTCAAAGAGGTTGAATGGGGAACTATTTTGTTCTTCTTTGGATTGTTTATTATGACAGGTGGTTTAGTCCAAACAGGTATTTTAAAAGATTTTACTCATTTTCTTGTTGATATTGCTGGGAATTCCACAAAAAGTTTTGCAATGATGTTAATAGGCGTCTCTGGTACTATTTCAGGATTTGTTGATAATATTCCTTTTACAGCAACATTAATTCCAGTTATAAAAAATTTACCACACGTTAATCCTCAAACATTTACAGAACTAAGACCTTTATGGTATTCTTTATCTTTGGGAGCATGTTTGGGCGGGAACTTTACACCTATTGGAGCATCTGCAAATATAGTAGCTTTAGCAATGTTAAAACAATTTAAAAATGAAGAAATAAAATTCAAGGATTTTTTTAAATACTCTTTTTTAATTGTTATTATAAATTTAGCTTTATCTGCAATGTACGTTGAATTAATCTTGGTTTAAGGAGGTTTTTTATGATAAATATTAATGATGAATTAATTAATAAATTAGAAAAATTAGCTATGATTAAGTTATCAGAAAAAGAAAAAGAAATAATAATGAAAGATTTAAATGATTTACTAAAATACATGGAAAATATTGATGAAGTAAATATAGATAATGTGGACCCTCTTTTTTCACCAGTAGATAAAATTTTGAAAAATATTTTTCACATGGATGAATTAAAAACAAGTGAAACTATAAAAAAATTAATATCCGAATTTCCTAACAAAAAAGATAACTTATTAAAGGTCCCTGGAATACAAGGATAATATGAATAACAAAGGTAAAATATATGAAGATATCGCTGTTCAATTTCTGAAAAAAAATGGATTTAAAATTCTAAAGAGAAATTTCACCACAAAAATTGGTGAAATAGATATTATTGCACTTGATAAGCAGTGTCTTGTTTTTGTTGAAGTAAAAGGAGGAAAAGACTATTTGTCTAATCCTGCATATAGAGTAAATAAGCGAAAATTAGAAAAAATTGGTAAAGTAGCTAATATATTTATTAGATATAATAAAGTTATATTTAATGAAACTCGAATTGATGTTATTGGTATAAATGAAAAATTTGAAATTTCATATTTTCCTGATCAAAGATTAATTTAGGGATTTTTTCCCTAAATTAATCTTTTTTTAAAATAAATAATATCTTTTGTGTTATAATTTATTTATAGATATAAAGGAGGACTGATTATGGAAAATATAAAGAAAATAGCTTACGATAAATATAATATATGGCTTAAAAAAGCAGATAACACATTAAAAAAAGAATTAAAAAATATAAAGAACAATGAGGAAGAAATTATAGATAGATTTTTTAAAGATTTAGAATTTGGAACAGGCGGTTTAAGAGGGAAAATTGGTGTTGGAACAAATAGAATGAATATTCACACTGTAGCTAGGGCGACTCAAGGATTTGCAAATTATTTAAAAAACATAAGTCGTTTCCCTTCTGTTGTTATTGCATATGACACTAGAGCATTTTCGTTAGAATTCGCAAAAACTGCTGCATCTGTTTTATCTGCTAATGGTATTAATGTTTATCTTTTTAAAGAGGTCACAGCTACACCAATTTTATCTTTTGCTGTCAGATATTTAAAAACAACTGCAGGTATTGTAATTACAGCAAGCCATAATCCTCCTGAATATAATGGCTATAAAATTTATACTTCAGATGGAACTCAAGCTGTTCCTGATATTGCAAATAAAGTAATTGAAGAAATAAATAAACTAAACTATTTTGACGATATAAAATTTATGAATTTTGATGATGGTATTGAAAACAGATATATAAATTGGGTTTCTGATGAACTACTAAATGAGTATTTAAATATTTTAGAAAGTTATTTAAGATCTCTAGAACCACATTTAGAAAATAATATAAAAATAGTATATTCCCCTTTACATGGAACTGGTTTAAAGCCTGTAAAGGAATTATTATCTAGATTAGGGTTTGAACTATATATTGAAGAAAAACAAGCTATTCCTGATCCTAATTTTTCTACAGTTAAATTTCCTAATCCAGAAGAAAAGGATGCTTTCGAATTATCCTTAAAATATGCAGAAAAAATAAATGCTGATTTAGTAATGGCTACTGATCCTGATTCTGATAGATTAGGTATTTATGTAAGAGAAAAAGATAATTATATATCTTTTACAGGAAATCAAATAGGTGTGATGTTATCACATTATATTTTAAATAGAATGAAAACTCTTGGTATATTACCTGACAATGGTGTAATCATAAAAACTATAGTAACAACTGACATGATTAAACCAATAGCATACGATTTTAATGTTTCTGTAGAAGAAACACTCACTGGTTTTAAATTTATTGGTGAAAAAATAGAAAAATATCATAATAATGGTATAAAAAAGTTTATTTTTGGATTTGAAGAAAGTTATGGTTATTTAGCAAATGAACACGCAAGAGACAAAGACGCAGTTATAGCCTCAGGATTAGTTGCTTTAATGGTCTCTTATCTAAAAAAGAATAAAATAACTTTATCTGACTATTTTAATGAATTAAGAAAAAAATATGGATTTTATTTAGAAGAAAATATTTCATTTACATTAGAAGGTATTCATGGATTAAATAAGATAAATAGCATAATGGAAACACTTCGAAGTCATCCTCCAAAAAAGATTGGAGAATTAGATTTAATTAAAATCTATGATTATTCAAAAGGTCTTAAAGATTTACCTCCTTCGAATGTGATAGAATTAAATTATAATAATAAATTAAAAATAATTGGAAGACCTTCTGGTACTGAGCCTAAAATTAAATTTTACTTATTAATTAAAGGAAATAACATTTTTGAAGCAAAAAAAATATTAAATGATGCAAAAAGAATTGTAAAATCTCTAATATAATATTGAGGTGAAATTATGGAACCTAACCTGTTATTAATAACTAATAATGGAGATTTTTATGTTCCTAAAAAATGTGAATTTATTGATCAAAAAAATTTAAAAATTATTTTATATTATCCAGAAGATTTAGATAATATAAAAAATTTTAATAATGGAATTTTGGGTTATTTTGTGCTAAAAGAAAAAAAAGGTAATTTAGTAGGAATGAAAAGATTTTTAAAAATTGATAAAAGTATTTCTTCATATTTAAAAGCCTCATTTGTTGATTTTTTATCTGAAGAAATCAGAGAATTATATGGCGATTACATTGAAGTAATATCTGAATTTGTTGGTCTTTATGATACCATTCATGAGTTTAATTCTCTTATAAAAACAAAAAAAGTTAGAGAAAATTACGAAGATTGGTTAGAAACTTTTGTAAAAGATGTTAAAGAAAATCATAAAGAAACTTTGAAAATGTATATTTCTAAATTTGCAAATTTATATTTAATCAGAATTTATGAGAAATTGTTTTCAAAAAATATTGAATTACTTGAAAAAGAAGAAAAGGAAATAGCTTATAAAATTTTAGAAACAGGAGTTTTGAAAGAAAAAGGAGTATTATAATTGGAGGTTAAATATGAGAAGAGTTGCTGCAATAGTTTCATATGATGGAACAAAATTTAATGGATTTCAAGGGCAGCCCCAAGTAAGAACTGTTCAAGGAGAATTTGAAAAAACTTTAAAAAGAATATTCAAACAAAAAATTATTTCATGGGGTTCTGGAAGAACAGATACAGGAGTTCACGGATATGGACAAGTTATAGCTTTTAATGTACCAAATGAAAATATGACACTAAAAAATATTAAAGATGCACTAAATGCTAATCTTCCCGAAGATATATATGTAAGAAAAATTTTGAATGTAAGAGATAAATTTTCACCACGCCATGAAGCAACTAAAAGAATATATCATTATTTCATATACCAAAATGATGAACCTAATATTTTTTTAAGAGATAGAGTTTGGTGGTTCCCTTATAATTTAAATATTTCCAAAATGAGGTTAGCCGCAAAATATTTAGAGGGGGAACATGATTTTTCTACCTTTAAAACAGGAAATGATGAAAGAAATCCTGTAAGAAATATATATAGAATTAGAATACTAAAACTTAGAAATAATTTAATATTAATTAGAGTTGAGGGACATTCATTTTTAAGACGTATGGTAAGAAATATTGTAGGTGCATTGGTAAAGGTAGGGACAGAAAGTTGGGAACCAGAATATATAAAAGAAATTTTAGAAGCGAAAAACCGATCAAAAGCTCCAGCATCAGCTCCACCACAAGGATTATACTTTTATTCTGTATTATTTTAATAACTATAAACACGTTTTCTAAAGAAAAAATAGGGCTAATTTATGATGGCCCTAATTATTTATTTTCTAATATTTTCTATAGTTTATATAAATACGTTGACATAGAAACACCACCTTCAACAAACTCAAAAAGGCTAGAAATAACTGTTCAAGCATCTAAAATTTCTATCGAATTTGATAATATAAAATCAGAAGATAATATCAACAATTATAATACTTTAATAGACAATGTTTTTAAAAATGTTTTTAAAAGAAGAATATATTTAATAGCAAATAATTGTAAAATAATAGATGACGATGGAAATAAGATTTCTTCTACATTTTTCAATTGGACAGAAAATTCGAAAATTAAAATCTTAAAAAATGATTTAGAATTTGAAATACCTATTAATTTACCTATCGGGCAAAGTTTTAAGCAAATCCCTGATAGATGGATAACTGTTAATTTTGTAGGATATACAGGAGAAGCTACGTTAAACGGTAAAAAAATTAAATTAGAAAGTAAATTAGATCTTCCGCCAAATATATTTATATTAGAAACACCCTATGAAAAAATTACTTTTGATTTAAAAAATGTTTATAATGAATATACCGTTTATTTAATCTCAGAAGTTATAGAAAAAGAAATAAATTTCAAAAAAATTTTTGGTATTTTTAATTTAGAAACCGGTATAGAAATAATCGGAAAAGAAAAAAGCGTGTGGATTTCTAAAAAAAATGATAATATTATTATTTCTGAAAATTCTTTATTTACATCTCCTTATGGTGCTATAGAAAAAAATAAAAACATTCAATTTCATGGCATTCCTGTATTTGCTTATGAAAAAAATTCTATAGTATATATTGTTAGTTCTTATGGAGAGCTTATTACAATAGGTATGAGAAATATATTTAGAGATCTTGAAAGATCACCAGCTTCTATAATTATAGAAGAAAATAAGATTTTTATTACTACATATGGAGGAAAAGAATTTACTATTGATCTTAAAACAGGAGGTTTATATTATACAGGTATAACTTCAAAAATAAGTAACAATATAAAAATATTTACAGAAAAAAATTTTATTCTTGATTCAAAAAATATTTTTATAAATAATAACAAATTAAAAATAACCAAAAAAACAAAAGATAAAAAATGAGGTAAAAAAATGGAAATAAGATTGGACGTTTTTTTAGTAAAAAAGAACATTGTCGAATCCCGCGAAAAAGCTCAGCGTTTGGTGAAAGAAAACAAAGTTAAAGTCAACGGAATTATAGTTAATAAACCATCAAAAAAAATAAATTTTTCAGATAATATAGAAGTTATAGAAAAGGAAAAATATGTAAGTAGAGCCGCTTATAAATTATTAAAAGCTTTTGAAAAATTTAATATTGATGTTAAAGGAAAAATATGTGCAGATTTTGGTTCTTCAACTGGTGGCTTTACTCAAGTTTTGCTTGAATTCAATGCAAAAAAGATTTATGCCATTGATTCTGGATCTAATCAACTACATAAATCTTTAAGAAAAAATCCAAAAATTATTTTAATGGAAAATACAAATGCCCGATATTTAAGTAAAGAAAATTTTGAAAAAATAGATTTTTTTACCTGTGACGTCTCTTTTATTTCAGTAACTAAATTAATAGATTCCATAAAAAAAATAACTAATTTTAATGCTGAAGGAATTGTTTTAATAAAACCACAATTTGAATTAGAACCTTCAAAATTGGTGAGAGGTGTTGTAAAAAAAGAGATTTATAGGAAAGAAGCAATTGAAAAAGTAAAAGACGCTTTTGAATGTAAGGGATTTAATATATTAGGAATAATTGAATCTCCTATTCGGGGGAAAAATGGAAATATAGAATATTTATTATATATAAAAAAAACTGATTAACAAAATATTAATATTTCAGTAAAAAAAAGACAGTTTTTCTCTGTTAAAATTCTGAAAATTAAATATTTTAAATAATCTTTCCTATATAATTCCAGTAATAAGGTCTGGAAGTTTCTACCGGATGGCCGTAAACCATCTGACTATAGGAAAGGGGTAGTGTGTATATATATATATATTATACGCTCCTCTTTTCTATAGAGGAGCATATTTTTTTAGGAGGTGTTTATGAAGAAAGTATTTATAGTTGATTTTGGATCTCAATACACTCAACTATTGGCAAGAAGAATTAGAGAAATTGGTGTATATTCTGAGGTTATCCAATATGATGAAAAACCAAATGATGAAATCGGTGCTATTATTTTATCAGGCGGACCAAATAGCGTTAATGATGAAAATAGTTTACCTTTACCAAATTGGGTTTTAAACTCTGAAAAACCTATTTTAGGAATTTGCTATGGATTTCAGTTATTAGCAAAAAATTTAGATGGTACTGTGAAAAAAACTAATATCTCCGAATATGGAAAAACAGAAATTGAACTATTAGATAATATCATTTTTAATGATATTCCCAAAAAAATAATAACTTGGATGAGCCATGGTGATTCTGTAACAAAACCACCTAAAAATAGTAAAGTTATAGCTAAAACTAAAAATAATATATATGCTGCAATTAAATTTTCTGAAAAAATTTATGGATTTCAATTTCATCCAGAAGTTATACATACTGAATACGGTTGTAAAATGTTAATGAATTTTCTATTTAACGTTGCAAATCTCGAAAAAAATTGGTCATTAAATTCTTTTATAGAAGATAAAATTAATGAAATAAAGGATGAAATTGGTAATAAAAAAGCAATAATCGCACTTTCTGGCGGTGTAGATTCTTCTGTTGCAGCGGTTTTAGTACATAATGCTATTGGAAAAAATTTAAAGGCTGTTTTTGTTAATCATGGCTTATTAAGATTAAATGAGGAAAAAGAAGTAAAAAATATATTTAATGAATTGCTAGGTATCAATCTTTCAATAATTGATGCTAAAGAAAGATTTATAACAAAACTTAAAAATGTTACAAATCCAGAAGTGAAAAGAAAAATAATTGGCGAAGAATTTATTAGAGTTTTTGAAAATGAAGCAAAAGATGATTATAATTTCCTCATTCAAGGAACAATATATTCTGACGTAATTGAAAGTGCTGCTTCGGGTAAAAAAACCGCAAAAATAAAAAGTCACCATAATGTTGGCGGATTACCTGAAAATATAAATTTAAAGATTATAGAACCTTTAAGAAATTTATTTAAAGATGAAGTTAGAAAAATTGGAGAAATTCTTAATATTCCGAAATATATTTTATATAGACATCCATTTCCTGGTCCGGGACTTGCTATAAGAATTATTGGAGAAGTAACTGAAGAAAAATTAAATATATTAAAAAAAGCTGATTCTATATTTATTGACGTTCTAAAAAAAAGAAATTGGTATAACAAAGTATGGCAAGCATTTACTGTTCTAACTCCTATTAAAACTGTTGGAGTTGTAGGTGATGAAAGAAGTTATGATTATGTACTCGCTATAAGAAGTGTTGATAGTGTAGAAGGAATGACTGCCAATTGGTCAAAGATACCCTTTGAAATATTAGAAGAAGCATCTAATAGAATAACAAATGAGGTTATTGGTATTGGAAGAGTTGTTTATGATATTACTTCAAAACCACCTTCAACAATTGAATGGGAATGAAAGGAGGAAAATATGTTTAGAGAAACTCTTACATTTGATGATGTATTACTTATTCCAAAATATAGTGAGATAACACCATCTCAAGTAAATACAAAATCGCACCTAGTAAAAGATATTTTTTTAAATACTCCATTTTTATCTGCAGCAATGGATACGGTAACAGAAAGCGATATGGCAAAAGCTATGGCTCATGCGGGTGGAATTGGAATTATTCATAAAAATATGACAATCGAAGAACAAGCGCATGAAATTGAAAAAGTTAAAAAATCTGAAAATGGAATTATTTATGATCCAATAACAATTTTACCAGATACTCCTATATTTAAAGCTGAAGAATTAATGCATGATTATAAAATTGGAGGTCTTCCAGTTGTTGATGAAAATAAGAAATTATTAGGTATTTTAACAAATAGAGATATGAGATTTGAAAAAAATTCAAACAAAAAAGCCAAAACTTTAATGACTCCTCTTAAAAATTTAATTGTGGCTGGCCCTCATATTACAATAAAAGAAGCTAAAGAAATTTTACATCAAAACAAAATTGAAAAATTACCAATAATAGATAATAAACAAAAATTAATAGGATTAATAACAATAAAAGATATTTTTTCAGTAATTGAACATCCTAATGCTTCTAGAGATGATAAAGGAAGACTATTGGTTGGTGGCGCAATAGGTGTTTCAGATGCAATAAAAAGAGCTTCTGCTTTGATTAATTCAAATGTTGATATATTAGTATTAGATTCAGCCCATGGTCACTCTAAAAATATTATTTCCACTTTAAAAGGCTTAAAACAAAAATTCCCTCATATACCTATTATTGCAGGTAATATTGCAACTCAAAAAGCTGCCATTGATTTAATTAATGCCGGTGCAGATGCTTTGAAAGTTGGGATTGGCCCTGGCTCTATTTGCACAACAAGAATTGTAGCAGGTATTGGAGTTCCTCAATTAACTGCTATTATAGATGTAACTATGGTAGCAAAAAAATATAACATCCCTGTTATTGCTGATGGCGGTATAAGATATTCTGGAGATGTTGTAAAAGCATTAGCTGCTGGAGCAAATACTGTTATGTTAGGTAGTATGTTTGCAGGAACTGATGAAGCACCCGGAGAAACAATTTTATACAAAGGGAGAAAATATAAAACGTATAGAGGAATGGGATCTATTGGCGCGATGAAAAAAGGGAGTAAAGATAGATACTTTCAAGAAAATGTTACAGATACAGATAAATTTGTACCCGAAGGTGTTGAAGGAATGGTTCCATACAAAGGTAAAGTTGAAGAAGTGATTTATCAGTTATTAGGTGGATTAAAATCTGGTATGGGATATATTGGAGCAAAAAATATAAATGAACTGCATAAAAAAGCCGAATTTATAAAAATTACTTCTTCGAGTATTAGAGAGAGCCATCCACATGATATCTCAATTACTAAAGAATCACCAAATTATTCCATAAAATAGCAAATTCTTACTTTTATATATTTAAATTTTTTTGTACATTGATAAAATTAAAATGGATATCCTCAAATGAGGATATCCATTTATTTAATTGGAGGATTATATGGTTTTGGCATATAATTTGGATTAAATCTATTATGAGTATTAATCCCCGGTTTTCTAAGTCTATAATTGTAATAATATGGGTATTTTTGAATAGGTGGATTCCAGTATTTCATTATTTTTTTGTTGTATAGCATGTTTTGATAATACTTTTTTTGATATAATTTTCTAGAAATCTCTTCCCTTAAATCTACTGTTTTGTCCTTATAATTAATCTTTACAGGAATAAAATATTTATCTGTTTTCAGTTGAATATAATAACCATAAAGAGTTATATCCGTGTCTTTTTCAAACCACTTTTCTAATATTGGAGCATTTGGAAAAATAGCTTTAAAATCTTTTTTATCTTTCAATTCAATAGTAAGAAATCTACCACTTTTTTCTGAATTAATGTTAATAATAGTTCCAGTTACCTCAAAAAGTTCTTTTTCATTTAAAATAGGAGTTTTTACCCATGCAAACATAGAAATACTTAGTAATGATAACAGCATAATAAAAAACGTTTTTTTCATTTTTTCACCTCCTAAATTCTAAAATTTCATTTTTATGATACCTTCAAAACCTTAAAAATTCCTTAGAATTTAAGAGTAATTTTAAAATTCAAATTTAGTTTTAATTTCTTCAAATTTTTTATCAATTTTTTCTTTTTCTTCTTTAGTAACTGCTAGTTTTTCTTTAGCAATTAATAGTAAATCTAATCCCTTTTTGTAAATTTCTAAAGCATATTCAATATCCAAATCACTATTATTTTGGAATGTTTGAGATATTAATTCTAACATTTTAGAAATTTCTTTAAAAGATCTTTTTTTTATTTCTGTTTTTGTCATTTTTAAAATTTCATCAATAGTCATTAAACTTCCCCCTCGTATAATAAGATATGTATAGATATTTATTTATTATAGCTCTTTGAAAAGTAAATATAATTAATTATTTTGTGTAAATATAATTAATTATTTTATATTTAA